>CANQAW010000082.1 GCA_947589525.1 Candidatus Gastranaerophilales bacterium | reverse complement strand
ACTTCCGCTGTGGACAAAATAATATTCATCGTCCGTTAAGCTAAAATCCGCTTTTTTGTTTTCGTACGGGTATATGAAATCATCCCCCTGATAAAAACCGTCCAAAAAGTAGGAATTTAAAGGCAATGTTGTTGTAAGCCACAATATCATATCCCAATAATTTTCACCCCGTAATATGGGCGCTTGCTGGTCATGTGTTGCAAATGTCGCAAGCATTGCTTTGTTTTTATATTTGGATAAAATTTTTAAATTTTTTTCTATTTTGTCATCAAACTCCTGCTTGGTTTTAATGTTTTTAAAATCGCTCCAAGAGCCGTAATATCCGTCAAATCCCGCATTTAGCAATTCTTGCACCGTTGTGTAATGTTCAATTATGCCTTGAGCGGGGTTTGTCCAATCGGGGCTTGCTTCTGCTATAAAAATAAAGTTTTTATTTTTATTTTTGGCATAGTTTATCAAATTTTTCCAAAATTCATAAGGTTTTATTCCCGCAACATCTGCTCTGATGCCGTCAAAGCCGAGTTCTTGCAACATATCAATAAAACTTCTGAAATTATCAAGCATTTCTTTGTTTAAAGTTTTATTATCATCGTTATAAACCTTGAAAACTCTCACATCCGTCCAGTCTGCGGGAACTTTTGATTTATTGTTTTCGTCAAATAAAAACCACAAGGGTTTAACTATGCTAAGGTCGTATGAACCACAGCTTGGTAAATCTGCAATTACATTTAAACCAAGGTTATGGGCGGTGTTAATAAAAATTTCCGCTTCCTGCGCAATTGATAATTCATTGCTTTTATCGTCAAATTCAGGGTTTATTTCGTTAAAACCATCCATTGCATATAATGAGCCTGCATTTCCCAGCGCTTTTAATTTGCCGACTTTTGTAATCGGAAGAAGATAAATTGTGTTTATTCCCTGCTTTTTAAGCTCAAACAGTTTATCTTTTGCGTTTAAAAAAGTCCCTTTTATGTCGCCTTTGGCTTCATTTATTATCCCGTCGTTATCTTTATCGACGGCGCCAAAATTCCTTATATTAATCGTATAGATAATTGCGCTGTTTTGTCCGAACTGCTCGCTTAAATTTTCTCTTGCACTCGCAAAGTTGAATAATAAACCGTGTAATACCAAAAATGATACTAAAAATCTTTTTTTCATAATATAAAAGTATATAGGAAAAATAAATTTATTGTATAATAACTTTATTAATATTCAATAATATATACGGGTTTATATGAGAAAAATTACTGATTTTTTTAAAAACGATGAAATACTGCAATCAATTAATCTTTTTTCGGTTTTATCTTTTTTTACGGTTGCGGTTATTTTAACTTTGATGTTTTCAATGAGATATTACTTGTATCAGAATTTGATTGTTAACGAAATAGCTCAAAAAACAATTGTAGCAAAAAACAATTTTGAAGTTATAGATAAACAAAAAACCGAATTAATCAAACGTGAACTTGCAAACAAAATCCGCCCCATTGTTATACCGATTGAAAATGAATATATTTTAACCGATTTGCAAAAGGTTATGGATAATATTGAACAAATTAAAAAAGAAAGAAAAACATACAAACAAAAAGAAAAAGAACTTTCGGATCTGCTTGATATTTCGGATATTGAGCGCAAAAAACTCGCAATTAATTACATTTTGACCAATTCGGAAGCAAATTTATCCTCTGCATTTACTAATGTAAAATATATTTTGAATGAAGTTTTAAATGCGGGCATATACGACACGGATATAACAAATTTTGTAGATGACAATTATATTGCCAAAATACTTTCCCACCATGCTAAAAAATCTCAAAACCCGCTTATAATAGGCTTACTGGAGCATTGTATCATTCCGAATTTAATAATTGATGAATATGCTACGGAAATTGCCAAGAAAAATGTCAGAAATGCCGTTAAGCCTTCCATAGTTTCTTTTAAAAAAGGGGAAGCAATCGTAAAAGCGGGAGACAGAGTTACACAGCTTAAAAAAGACGCCTTAAAGCAATCGGGATATAACGCATTTGAATTAAATAAAGGCGGTGTTATAGGAATATTTTTACTTGTAAGTATTATAATGTACAGCCTTGTTTTGTATATAAGAAAATACGAAAAAAAATTCTACACACCACGTTACATGTCATATATAGCTATATCTTCAATCATTTTAACCGCAGTAAGTATAGCAATATCCAATTCAAACATAATTTCAAATTATCTGATGCCTTTTATAGCCTTCAGCACCATTCTTGCGATTTTTACAAATCCGATTTTGTCTTTTTTGGTTTCAATTTTAATGCTTGCCATATTATCGGCAGTTTTATTTTTGGATTCTCAAACAATCTATACGTATATATGCGTGATTTTATCTTCAAGCTATCTTGTTTCAAAAATATCGTATGCGAGAAGATTTGATATAATTCTGTGCGGTGCTCAAGTCGGACTTGTAATGTTTCTTGCAATGTTTTCAATTTCTTTGTTTGAAAATCAATTTGATGCCTTTAAAGAATTGCTGCATTTACAGGTTCAAAACCCGTTTATCGGAATTTTAAACGGACTGGTATGCGCTATGATGGCTATATTTTTAATACCTATTATTGAAAAATTATTCAAGCTTGTTTCTCCTTATGCCCTTATAGAACTTGCCGATCAAAACCAAGAGCTTTTATCCAAAATGAGAAGTTCTGCCCCCGGAACATTTCACCATTCTTTAATGGTTGCAAATCTTTGCGAAGCTGCTGCAAGCGCTATCGGTGCTGATGCAATTTTGGCTCGTGTGGGCGCTTTTTATCATGATTTGGGAAAACTTCAAAGACCCTACTTTTTTATTGAAAATCAGTCCTACTTCGGAGTTGAAAATCCGCATACAAATCTGACCCCCCGTCAAAGTAAAATGGTTATTACACAGCACACCAAAGACGGAGTTGAAATTGCAAAGAAAAACGGACTTCCTCAGGTTATAATTGATTTTATTCAACAACACCACGGAGAAAGCTTGGCAGGATATTTTTACAACAAAGCAATTGAACAGGAAGGTGAAGAAAATGTTCAGGAAGGACAATTCAGATATCCCGGTCCAAAACCCAAAACAAAAGAAACCGCAATTTTAATGCTTGCAGATGCTCTTGAAAGCGCCGTTCGTTCTCTTAAAAATCCTTCTGCGGAAGAAATTGAAACAATGGTAAACAAAATTTTCACCGAAAGATTAAACGACGGGCAATTATCGGACAGCCCCTTAACTTTAAAAGATATTAAAATTATAGCGCTCACATTTAATAAAGTTTTAAGAGGAATGCAGCATGAAAGAATTAAATACCAAAATAAAGTAATAGATGAGCTGGACAAAAATAAAATAATCTCTCAAAATGCGGGAGATGAAGAATTTGAAAGAAAAATTCAGGAATTGCAGTCAAAATCGCAAACGAAAGATAATAAAAATGGTTTTGAAAAGTAGTTTTACGGTAGAAAAAATTGATGATATCAACTTGCGAAAGTATGATTTAACTATATCCGAAATAAAAAACCAAACAAAAAAACTTCTTGAAATACTTTTGAATTTAAAAGAGATAAAAAAAAGCAAAATTTTTAAAAAAGAAATCGGCAAAATAAGGTTTGACCTGTCTTTTTGTAATGATAAAACCATAAAACAAATAAATAACAATTACAGAAATAAAAATAATCCGACAGACGTTATAACCTTTTCCTTGTTTTGCGACGATGCCAATGCGCTGATTTATCGAAAAACCGCAGAGCTGGGACAGATTATCATTTCCGTTGAAACTGCGGATAAGCAAAAGAAAGAAAGCTTAATTAAAGAAGTGGAAACTTTAATTTGTCATGGAATTTTACATTTGCTCGGATTTGACCATTTAGAAAAAAAAGATTACGATTTTGTTGTCGGAATTCAGAATAAGGTTATTTCAAATTTATGAATAAATTTCAATCAAGAAGCTTTCAAAAAAGCGTTATGTTTGCTCTCAACGGATTAAGACTTGCCTTTCGCTCGCAAAGAAACTTTAGAAAGCACCTGTTAATCGCTTTATTAACTTTTTCAATTGCATTTTTTCTGCATGTTGAAATAATTGAATTTTGCATAATTATCTTTGCCAACACCTTTGTTTTGGTTGCGGAAATGTTTAATTCCGTTATAGAATTTGTTATAGATGCTTACTATAAAAATAAGTGGGCAAAGCTTGCAAAGCTTTCAAAAGACATATCGGCGGGCGCCGTGTTGTTATCCGCAGTAGCCTCGGTTACAATCAGTTTTTTGATATTTGCGGAAAAAATATATAAAATATACTATAATTATATTTAAGGAAAATTATGAAAGAAGATTTTAAAAAAACAGCAGTAAGCTACTTTCTCGAAGGTTATTCATGCTCTGAAGCAATAGCCAAAACTGCCGTGGAATATAATCTTGCAAGTGAGGAGATAATATCAATTGCAACAAGTTTTTCGGGCGGAATGTCCTCAAGATGTGCCTGCGGAGCTTTAACCGGAGCGCAAATTGTTATAGGATTTCTTTTCGGCAAATTAAAAGATAACAGCGCAAGAGCAAAATCCAAAGAAATGTATGATAAATTTATTGAAAAAAATAAAGCTTCCTGCTGTAGAATTTTAACTTCTAAATTCACCGATTTTCACTCACAAGAGCGCAAACATCATTGTGTTAAAATGGTGGAAGATTCATCCGAAATATTATGTGATATTTTAGAGAAAGCACAAACAAAAATATAAATGAAATCAAGAAAAAGATATTCAAAAAGCGAAAAAAGAAAAATAATTTGGTCAATATCAGCATGTAAAAAACTAAAAGATGCAATGATGTCGGTCGGAATTGATATCTACAGCGATAAATTTTCGGATAAGAAATACGCAAATAAATTAATAAGCAAATGGCGTAAAATTTTATATGTAAATAACGAAATTGAAGACATAAACAAAGAGTGTAACTTTTTAAGTTTTACACTTCCGCAGACAGATACATATTACGCACAAGATGAAACCGAAGATAAATTGTTCGACGATTTTATGGAGCTTGAAAGAAAAACCGAACTCAGACTCAAACGATTATTAAAATGTAGCAGACACACTTAATATTAATTTTTATAAATGTTAATCAATAAAAGGTTTGACAAAGTTTTTTTTTCTGGTTTAATAGAAGTACAAAGTAGTTCTAAAGAGAATTAGAAGGGGTTGCTAATGCAAGATAATGAATTACCGAAAAATATGGGTAAAAAGATAGTCGATGCGTTAAAGCAACAGGATTTTGACGAAATCGCTAATTCAAACGACAATAGCTTTGAAAATGACTTGGAAGTCAATGAAGATATATCATTAGACGATATATCAACGGAAACAAAAGAAGCGGATGCTTTTGATTTCGGAAACGAGTCAAATGAATATCAGCCGGTTTTTTCCGTAAATAAGGAAAATTCTTCGCCAAATTCCGATATGAAATTATCGATTGAAAATGAAGATGATGTTGAAGAATTTGAAATGCCTAATAACATCAATGTCCTAAAAAGGTTAATCGCTCAATTGCCTACGGGAGTGCCAAGACAAACAGGTGCACAGATTATCAGACAAACAATTGAAGCATTAGGCATACCGATGAAAACAGTTCTTCAGGATGCTCAAAGAGTACGTGATTGCTTAAACAGCTCAATAAAAGACTGCAATTATACAATTCAGGAATACAAAAGCAACATAAGAACTCTTGAAAAACAGACTGCAAGCTATCAAAAACAACTTAATAAATTAAATGATATAATCGGTTTGTTCGTATACGGCGAAAAGAAATAAGTTTTTTTGCCCCCATCGTCTAGAGGCCTAGGACAACACCCTTTCACGGTGTAGACAGCGATTCGAATTCGCTTGGGGGTAATTTATATAATAAGAGGGTTTTAAGCCCTCTTTTTTAATGTTTAAAATTACCCCCTGCTTTTCAAATCGGCATATTTTTTTACGATAATTACAATATAATAATCCTGAGCTAAAAATCATAAAAAACTAAAGGCGGATACTAACATCCGCCTTTAGTTTTAATTTATTTGATTAGATTATGTTTATTTTCCGAACAATTCTTCTTTATATTGTTCAATAATTTCATCCTTGCTTTTTCCTGAATTTAAGAGTTCGGTTGCTTCGTCAAGTGTTATTGAAACACCTTTTTTGTAGCCTTCTAAAACCGTACTCCAAGCTTCATCCTGTAATTTTACTTTTTCACTTTCATCATTTTCAAGATTTTCTTTAAGCTCTATACATTTATCAACAATTTGTTCCGCACTCAAACTGCCGTTTTGAACGTAAAATCCGTGTGCTTGAGTCATATCAACCGAAACACCTTTTTGGTTAGCTATACTTTGTATTTCTTTTTGCAATGTGCCCCAGTTTTTTGCATTAGCATTTACTTGCGCTTTATTTTCCGCTCTTAAAATTTGAGCATTTTGGTTATCTTGAATTCTGTTTAATGCCTGATTGTATAATTCCCTGTTTACGGCTGCAATAGTGGCTGAATTCAATACCGTAGCAGAATCTTGCATGAATTTTTCAAATGTTTCGTTTTTGGAGTTAAATTCGGCAGAACTTTCATCAACAATATTGTTTATTTCTGAAGATGTAAAGCCTATTTCAAAATTCTTTCCTTTGGCATCACCATATACTGCATCCATATATGCACCGGTTTCATCTTTTCTTGAAGCTTCGATTGTTTGACCGTTCATTGTAAAGGAGAATTTATCATTGAAAATTTCGGAATTATTAACATCGACTTTTCCGGTGCTGCTGTTTACTTTGCTTGCATCAATTTGACTTAAATCAATTTCGGATATTCCGAGTGATTGTGCGGATTGCAGAGTATAATTTACGGTTGTTGTTGATGCTGTTTCCGTTCTTTCAACATTATCATTAAATTCCACACCCAACAACTTTAATTGAGAAAGTTCTTCATCGGTTAATTTGTTATCGTTGTTTAAGTCGAATGATTTCAAATCGTCAAGCCAGCTGTTTGCGTCTCCGCCGACAAAATCGCTTGCGCCCGAGAACTTACCGTCATTATTTCTGTCCATTGCAAAAATAAATTCTTGATTATCGCTTGTTCTGAAAGACAACGGGTCTGTTCTTTTGACTTCTTCATTTTTTGTTATATCATTTTCTTTCGGTGCTTCTTGTTCGCCGGTTCTGTTGGTTAAGGTGCTTAATGATTCTTTAAAGCCTTTTGCCGTTTCACCCCATATAGCGTCAGCTTTATTGGCAAACTTTTCAAAAAATTCGGCTGTTTCAACGTCGCCTGCCATACCTATTTGTAGTGACATAGCGCCATTTTCGTCAGGTCCGTATTTTATTGCACCGTTATCTTTAAAAATTCCCGTTTCGCTGTTAAATAATGCGTACATTGTTTCTTTAAACGTAAAGCCGTTGCTGTCGAAGTTTTTTAAAATATCTTCATAATTTTGCGAAAGTAGATGAAGTTGAGAATTATAAGGATTTCCGCAAAATTA
>CANQAW010000081.1 GCA_947589525.1 Candidatus Gastranaerophilales bacterium | reverse complement strand
GAACAAAAGAAGCTACAGGAAATAACGACGGTGATATTTTAAAATACGGCGGTAAAGAAGGAGATGCCTGGTGTGCAAGTTTTATGTCTTGGGCATACGGAAGTGCGCAAGGATCGGACAACGAAGAAACTTTCGGTTCAACAATAAGAGTAAGAGAAATTAAAGAACGTGCAATAGAAGCGGGATACTACGAAGAAGCAGGCGATTATACGCCTGTTCCGGGCGATATATTCATTCAACAGGAAGGCGTATCTCACACGGGAATGGTTGTAAAAGTAGATGATAAATATATTTATACAATAGAAGGCAATGCCGATGATGCCGTAACAGCAAGAAAATACGATATCAACGGCGAAAAAATCAACAGAATGTCAGGCTATGTAAAAATGAACGAATGGTACGGAATAGATACGGCAGGAGATTTATCTTTTGTGGATGAAATCGAATTTGTCGATGCTGATGATACAAAAGGCAAGGTTATATAATTTAAAAAAAAGGGTCAATATTTATATTGACCCACTGTATTGCCATCACCAGTTAGATATTCTATTTATACTATATTAAACTTGTTGCTATAGCCGGCATTTGATTAGCCTGAGCCAACACTGCGGATGATATTTGCTGTAATATCTGAGACTGCATAAAGTTGGATGCCTCTTGTGCAGCATCTGCATCTGTTATGACTGATTTAGTATTAGTTAAATTTTGATATTGCGTCACAAGAGTTGAAAGAGCCGAGTCCATACGATTTTCAGCAGAACCAATTACGGATTTTCTGTGAGTAATATTATTTATGGCATTGTCCAAATTGTTAATAGCGGCAGAAAGCCCGCCCAGAGTCAGTTGTGCAACGTTAAAACCGCACTCTTCCAATGTTGTGCCTTCTTTATATGAAGTACCGTCCGTTGATAAAGCGGTGGTCATACCTGTAAGTGCTGAAAAATTAACGGTTTCAAACAATTCTTTTCCCAGAACTATGGTATTATCTTCTCTTGCATCTGCGCCAACTTGAAATACGGCACCGTCTTTAAGAGAATCCGTCCCTGTTTTATCGGCATCATCTCTGTTAAATAAAAATAAACCCGAATATTTGGAAGAGGATGAAATTCTGTTTATTTCAGCTATTCTTTCATCAATTTCATCTTGCATGGCTTGTTTTTCATCAGCGGAATAGGTAGTATTTTTTGCCGACAAAGTTAAATCTCTTATTCTGGTCAAATTTTCCTGAATAACATCAAGATTTCCTTCTGCGGTTGATAATAAATTGGTTGCATTTTGAATATTATCCTGAGCAATTTTATTTCCGTCCAATTGTACTTCAATCTTAGCTGCTATAACGGTTCCTGCGGCATCATCTCCCGCTTTTAATATTTTAAGCCCGCTTGCCATTCTCTGCATGGTTTTAGAAAGCTTATCCGTTGCACTGTTTAAAAGATTTTGCACTTTTAGTGCATCAATATTTGTATTAACTGTGATAGCCATGTGACAATACTCCTATATTTTTCTATCCGAAAAAACGAGATGGTGTAAATTTAATGCAATACTGGTAATATAAACTCAAAGGATTGGCATTTCCCTTTGACACATTAATCATATTTGATTTAAAAGAAAAAAAGAATTATAAACAAGTTTAAAGATTTTGCAACTTTAGTATGAGAATTATAGATTTTTTATGATATTATGATTTAAAATCGGGAGAAAAAGATGGCATATAAAGTTCCTGCTAAAACCGCAGCACCTGTTAAACATATACCTCCGCATAATCTTGAGGCTGAGGTTGCCGTTTTAGGTTCAATTTTAATAAATTCGGAAAGCATGAATAAAGTCATAGAATATTTAGAAGCAGACTGCTTCTACTCGCCTCAAAATAAACTTATCTATGATGCCATGTTCAATTTATACGACCAAAATAAACCCATAGACTACTTAACGGTAAGCGAATATTTCAAATCCAGAAATAAATTGGAAGAAATCGGCGGAATTGAATATTTAAGCGAACTCGGGCTTGATACCGTATTGTCGTCAAATATTGAATATTATGCAAAAATAATTAAAGAAAATGCAATTAAAAGAAGATTGGTAAATGCGGGAACAATAATAATAGAAGAAGTTTTTAAAAATCCCGAAGCAACAACCGCACTTGAGCTGGCAGAGCAAGCTATATTTGATATAGCACAGCAAAAATCCACTCAGGAAATTCAACCGATTACCAATCTGCTTATGGAAACCGTCGAACAGCTTGAATACAGATACAATAATAAAGGTTCATATACAGGAATACCGAGCGGTTATTATGATTTGGATGATATGCTTGCAGGATTTCAAAAATCCGATTTAATAATTCTGGCTGCCCGTCCGTCAATGGGAAAAACTGCTTTTGCCCTAAATGTCGCCCAAAATATCGGAATTGTACAAAAAATTCCCGTATTAATATTTTCGCTTGAAATGTCAAGCGCACAGCTTACCCAGAGAATTTTATGCTCGGAAGCGGAAATAAACGCTCAAAATGCAAGAACGGGACAGCTAAACGAAGAAGAATGGGCAAAAATTATAGACAACATGAATAAACTTCATGAAGCTCCGATTTTAATAGACGATTCTTCTGCTTTGACGGTATCCGATATAAGAGCAAAAGCAAGACGAGTCAAGATGAAATATCCTGACTTAGGAATGATAATAATAGATTATCTTCAATTAATCGAAGACAAGGCAATGCTGGACAGAAATCAAGCAATTTCAAATATTTCAAGGGGATTAAAATCGCTGGCTCGTGAACTGAATATACCGATAATGGCCTTGTCGCAACTGTCACGTAAGGTTGAAGACAGGCAAGACAAACTGCCCATGCTCTCGGATTTAAGAGAATCGGGTGCTATAGAGCAGGATGCAGATGTGGTTATGTTTGTTCATCGTCCCGGATATTATGATAAAGAAAATCCCGAACTTAAAAACAAAGCTCAGATAATTGTTGCAAAACAGCGTAACGGCCCTGTCGGAGATGTAGATTTGTTATATTTTGGCGCTACGACAAAATTTAAAAACAAAATCAAACCCGTGATAGAAATGTAAAAATTGGTTTAATATTCAATTTTCATGCTCTGAAACTGTGCTAGGATTTTATTATGAAATATGTTCCTTTACATATACACACCGAATATTCTCTTTTGGACGGCGCTATAAGAATTCCCGACTTTTATAAATTTGCCGCACAAAATGACATGCCTGCAATTGCAATCACTGATCACGGAACAATGTTCGGTTGCGCCGATATGTTTATTGCAAAAAATGAAATGCTCTCGCATATGCTCTCGGAAGAAGAGCAAGAGCTTAAGAAAAAAATTGAAGCGGTAAAACCAATAATAGGGTGTGAATTTTATATATGCGACGGGGATGTACTTGAAGACCGTTCCAAAAAAATGATGTACCACCTTGTCTTGCTTGCAAAAAATCAAAACGGATACCACAACTTATGCAAGCTTGATTCCGTTGCAACAACGGACGCTTATTACTATAAACCGAGAATAAACCATGAACTTCTTGAAAAATATCATGAAGATATAATCTGTCTTTCCGCTTGTATTCAAGGAGAAGTTGCCAGAAACTTTTTAGACGGCAAAGAGGAAGAAGCCAGAAAAAAAGCAAAATATTATAAAGATTTATTTGCGCAAGATTACTACATTGAACTTCAAGACCATGGCTTAAAAGAACAAAAGAATTCAAATCCGTTCTTAATGGAAATCGCAAAAGAACTCAATATCAAAACGGTCATAACCAACGACTCTCACTATTTAAGAGCGCAAGACGCTCTTTGGCATGATACTTTATTGTGCGAACAAACAAAATCCAAAAAAAACGACCCTAACAGATTTAAATTCTCGGTAAATGAATTTTACGTCAAAACCGTTGATGAATTGAGAAAAGCATTTTCTTGGATGGATGAAGATTATTTTAACAAATGCATTGAAACAACGGTGGAAATTGCAGACAAATGCAACTTTGAATTGGATAAGCTGGAATTTGGCAAAACAAAAGAATATCTGCCAAAATACCCGTGTCCCGACGGATACAGCGAAGAAAGCTATTTTGATTATTTATGCATAAAAGGCTTGAAAAAACGTTACGGAGACCCTATTCCAAACGACATAAAAGAAAGATATGAATATGAAAAAAGCGTCATATTCAAAATGGGTTTTCCCGCATATTTTTTATTAACATGGGATTTTATAAACTGGGCAAAAGAACATTCAATCCCCGTAGGCCCGGGGCGCGGTTCGGCAGCAGGAAGTATAGTTGCGTATTCCTTGGGAATAACAGAACTTGACCCTATATATCACAATCTCTTATTTGAAAGATTTTTAAATCCCGAGCGTATTTCAATGCCCGATATAGATATTGACTTCTGCCAAAGAAGGCGAAGCGAAGTAATAGATTATGTATGTCAAAAATGGGGGCAGGACCACGTTTGTCAAATTATTACTTTTGGTACGCTTGCTGCAAAAGCTGCACTAAAAGCGGTTTTCAGAGTTTATGACATTCCTTTCTCTCAATCAAACACATGGACATCCATGGTTCCTTCCGCTCCCGGAATAAAACTTAAAGATGCACTGCTTGAAGGAATGGAGCTAACCAAACTCTGCAAAGAAAACGCACAAGTACAAAGTATGGTTGACGAGGCGCTTCAAATAGAAGGCTTAAAAAATCAAACAGGAACACATGCGGCAGGCGTAATTATTGCGCCAAGACCAATGTGCGACATTATTCCCGTTGCTCTTTCAAAAGAAAAATCCCTGACTACCCAATATCCCATGGCGGGAATAGAAAAAATCGGTCTTTTAAAGATGGACTTTCTGGGGCTTGAAACTTTAACAATTATTCAGGATGCTCTTGATTTAATTAAAGAAAGAACGGGAGAAACAATTGATATTAACAAAATTCCGCTTGATGACAAAGAAACATACGAACTTTTATCAAGAGGAGACACTGACGCCGTATTTCAGCTTGAATCCGGCGGTATGAAAAAGCTCGTTAAGCGCTTAAAGCCAAACGTATTTGAGGATATAGGCGCTCTTGTTGCGCTATATCGCCCGGGGCCGATTGAAGCCGGAATGATAGATGATTTTGTCAACCGCAAACACGGCAGAGAAAAAATTGAATATCCGCATCCTCTGCTTGAAAATATATTAAATGACACATACGGCACAATAATTTATCAAGAGCAGATTATGCAAATATTCCAGACTCTTGCGGACTATTCACTGGGCGATGCTGATATGGTTCGCCGTATGATGGGTAAAAAGAAACTTCAACAAATGGCCGAGCAAAAAGAAAGGTTTGTTAAAGCTTCTTCGTCTAAAGGTATGAGCGAACAAAGCGCAGTTACACTGTTTGAACAAATTGAAAGTTTTGCAAAATACTGTTTTAACAAAGCTCACTCCTCGGCATACGCATTTGTAGCTTATCAAACAGCTTATTTAAAGGCGCATTATCCTGTTGAATTTATGTGTGCAATGTTAACATCAGTTGCCGATAAACAGGAAAAAACACAGCAATACATTCTTCAATGTCAGGCAATGGGAATTGAAGTGCTTGCACCGGATATTAACAATTCCAATTCGCAATTTACTCCTGACGGAAAAAACATCCGCTTCGGACTTGCATCCATTAAAAATGTCGGTGAAGCGGTTATAGAAGAAGTTGAAAAAGAAAGAGAAAATAAACCGTTTGAAAGCTTTTACGATTTTTGCTCAAGAGTCGATTCTAAGTGCTTAAACAAAAGAACTCTTGAAAGTTTAATTAAAGCCGGAGCGTTCAGTTCAATTGAAAAATCAAGGAGACAACTTTTAGACAATATTGACTATGTTGTTGAATTTGTTCAAAACAATGCCAAAGCAAAATCTTCGGGACAGGTAAGCTTATTCTCGTCTCTTTCCGGAGACGTTCAGGAAGAACTCAATATTCCGACATTTAAAATGCCCGGAAGTTCGGAAAACGAGTTTGACGATTCTCAAATTCAGCAATTCGAAAAAGAATTGCTTGGAATTTACGTAACCTCGCACCCGCTGGCAAGCATAAAGGATACTTTAAAATACATCACAACCCAAACCATATCGGACATTACCGAAGCACCCGATAAATATACAGAGGTAACAATTTGCGGACTGTTAACTCAAATTGTACAAAAAGCCAAAAAATCAGACCCGACAAAATTTCTTAAAATGGGGGTTATTGAAGATTTAACGGGAAGAATTAACATTATAGCATTCAGCTCGGTTGTCGAAAAATACGGTGCATTAATTGAAAATGAACAAAAAGTAGTTATCAAAGCAAAGGTAAACATAAGAGACGGAGAAGAAATCAGTCTGGCCGTCAAAGAAGTTAAGCCCATAGAAGAAGTTAATTTGGTTACAATTAAGATGCTTCAAGACTTTGAAGCGGAAGAAAACATTCTTTTAAAAGAATTACTTGTTAAACACAAAGGGCAAAACCCGGTTATAATAGATTTTGAAGCACCCGATGAATTTAACGGCAAAAAACGCTACCAGCTTTTAACAAGTAATCATCTTTGGGTTAATATTGACAACAACATAGAAAAAGAGCTGTCTCAAATATTTAAAGATAAAATGGAAATTTCCGTACGTCATTTAAAATAAACTACATTTATAATATTATTTAAGTTAATTTTTATTGCAAAAACAAGCGCTATGTTATATTATAAAATCATAGTGGAATAGTTATATATATTGTTCGGTTATAAGGATATAACTTCCGTAAGTTAAAAAGGAATTTTTATATGTCGACTACTATTACAGGTTTAGGCTCAGGATTTGATATAGAAAGCTGGGTAACGCAATTAGTCAGCGCCAAAAGGACTTCTTCCGTTCAGCCTTTGCAATCCAAACTTAATACGCTTAACTCAAAGTCAAGCGCTATATCGGGACTTGAATCAAAGTTTAAATCATTAAAATCGGCTCTTGAAAGTTTTACAAAAGTATTGTACGGTTCATCAAGCGATATGTGGGCAAAAAGCTCCGTTACATCATCGGGTGAAGCTTATGCAACGGCAGTTTCAACGGGAAGCGTAAGCTCGGGCAACATTAATCTTGAAATTGAACAAATCGCCACGGCAACTACCGCAAAAAGCGCCGAAAGTCTTGGTGTGATAACATCGGAAAATGCGGATAAAGTGCAATATTCACTGCTTGCCAACGGACAAACAAAGGCAGGTACATTTTCCATGTTTTTAAACGGAAAACAATATGAAATCGAAATAACGGGCGATGAAACCCTTAAAGATATAACGGAAGACATTGAAAAAGTTTCCGGCGGAAGAATAAAAGCAGATATCGGCAAAGACGGAAAGCTTTCAATAAAAGCATACAATGAAGCCGGCGAAGTTGATACAAAAGCAAATTTATCGCTTGGTTCAAGCGGAGATACATCTAATTTTGCTTCGGCATTAAAATTGCACGAAACCGAAGGCACATATTCTTACACAAGCTCATATCCGATTTCAACCGTAAATACCGACCAAACATTTGCAAGCGGAAATTCGGGTCTTGAAGGTA
>CANQAW010000080.1 GCA_947589525.1 Candidatus Gastranaerophilales bacterium | reverse complement strand
GCAGGATTTTTTGATGCTGTTGAAGTAGCGCATGGGGCTGATATTACAGCTAAAAAAGAAGCTAAAGAGTTTATTGAAAGAATGGATAGAGGCGATAGTTTTATGACAACCTCGTGTTGTGCAGGTTATAACCAACTGATTAAAAAACACCTAAACGAAATAAAACCTTTTGTTTCCGATACCAAAACTCCTTTATTTTATTGCGCGAAAGAAGTTAAAGAGCAAAATTGCGAAAATATTGTTGTTTTTATAAGCCCATGTGTTGCTAAAAGAGCAGAAGGTTTTGAAGATAATAATATAGATTATGTTATGAGCGCACAAGAACTATCCTGCCTTTTTAAAGCTAAAGAAATTGAAGTTAATATGTGCAAAGAATCTTATTTTAGTGCGGAAGCCTCTAAACAAGGAAGAAACTTCGGCGTCATAACAGGCGTATCCGAGGCTGTTAAATCAGCTCTCAGAGAGGATTTTGATAAATCTAAAATAAAACCTTTTGTAATAAACGGTTTAAATAAAGATACAATCAAGCAATTGAAAAAATTTGCCCTTGAAAAAACCACCCCCGATAATTCAAATTTAATTGAAGTAATGAGCTGTCAGGGCGGCTGCGTTGCGGGAAATTCGACAATAAATCCCATAAAACTGTCTCAAAAATTAATCAATGACTTAGTTCAAAAAAGTTCGGATATTGAAAAAATATCTGAAACAAATTTTTTTCAGGAGTTTAATTATTAATAGAGAATATTTTTTATGAAAATTTTAACTGTTAATAATTCTAATTTTGTTTTTCAAAGATTGTTTCTTAAAAAAATACAAAGAAACATTCAATTTAAAGGAAAAACTGCTTCTATGCCCCAAGTTTCAGATGAATTTTTAAAACTTGAAGATAAAGAAAAAGAAAACTTAAAACAAATTTTAACCACACAAGACAGATTTAACAACAGTGAAATTAATTATATTTTAAAATATATAACCGAAGACAACCTGACTCTTGCCCAAGAACTTATACGAAAACAAGGTAAAAATAAACCAAAATCCCGTGATATTGCAAATATTTTAAGGGAAACAAACAAAGAAAATTTAGAATTTGCACGTGAACTTTTAGATGAACAATACGGGAAATTCTCTTATCAAGATATAAGCGAAATTATATCTATGATTAATAAAGAAAATATCGTATATGCAAAAGAACTATATTCCGGTCTTTTCGGAAGAAATGACTGGGACGGTAAAATATCTGTTTTAAAAGAAATCAGAGATTATAACACCGATTTTGCCGGAAAATTATCTCTTGAAAGAAATAAATATTTAAAAGACAGTGAAAAAGCGTTTTTATTAGAGCATTCAAATCCCGAAAATGTTAAAAATTTAGATAAATTATACGAATTAATTAAATCAGGTACAATACCGAAAGTAAGCGCTTTTTATATCATTCATTTTGTCCCTGACATCAATACAAACGATATAAATGAATTTTTTAATCATATAAATCAAGAACAAACCCCCGATTTAAATAATTACGAAAAAGCAATTTTCTATATGTTAAAAGGGCTATACAACCTAAACACATTTGATGAAATTTCTAAAAAAGACAGAAGTAATCTTTTAAGAAATTTGATTAGTTTGAATTCGGAATTATTTAGCAAAAATTCTGTCATTAGTCAAAATTTAAGAAATATTCTTCCGTTGTTACCTAAAGACCGGCAACAATACTGTGAGCTTGTTAATTATCTTTCAGAGTGTGAAAATAATGCGAAAAAATTACCCAAATACCAATTCGATAAATTATATAATGATATTTTTAAACTCTCCGAAATTTTATCAAATATATCGGATAATGATTTTAATAATCTTCAAATTGATTTATCTGAGGATATTTCGCAAGAACAAATAAAAATTTCAACTTCTGAAAATTCATCTGAAATTAAAGTTCTTTTAGACGAGATTTTAAATATTTTCCCCGAACTAAAATCAACCGTAGGAAAAAAACAACATTCAGGGCACGAGTTTGATATTTTTAAACATTCCTTAAAGGTAATGCAAAAGATTGTTCAAAACCCCGAATTTGATGATTTAAATTCTTCTGATAAGAAAATAATGCTTCTTTGTGCGCTATTTCACGATATATCAAAAAAAGAAAATGTAAAAGACCCAAACCACGCTTTTCAAAGTGCTATAGATGCTTTTTATATTACTAAAAAACTGGATTTATCCCCTGTTGAACAATATAAACTCTATAAATTAATTAAAACGCACGAATGGTTTGGAAACGTAAATTCCGCAAGAAGTAATAATAATGCGGAAATTAGCCCCATACATAAATCGACTGCTTTTGATTTAGCTTCGGATAACTTATTTAAAATGGCTAAAATGTTTACTATTGCCGACTTAAAAGCTGTAAAAAAAGATAATTCCTTTTTTGATTTTTTAAAAAATGCTTTTGATTTTCAAACAAATATTTTAGAAAAATATATTTTTCATTTTAAATCAACTCAACCGTTGTTTCCCGTTTCAAAAATTCCAAAGGCAAGCACCGTTAAAAATGCCATAACAAAAGTTAATCCCGATTTTTCAACGAATATAAAAGGTGTTTACAAAACAAAAGACGGATTAATTATTCTAAAATATAATGAAATTGAGGATTGGGAAAAAATCGGTTTTGCAAAAGGAAGCGTATCAAAAGGTTTTAAATTTGATAAAACAAACACCGGTAATATTAAATTTCTTGTACATGGTTTAACCGATATGAGCCAGCTTGAGTCTTTTTGTGCTTTTAATCTTCCATACAGCGATGTTGTTTTATCCGTCAGCTACAGCGAAACACCCGAGGCAAAACATCATTTTTTCAGACCATACGGTGTCTTGTTAAATACGGATAACCAATTTATGCTTGGAGGCGGAGAAATTAATTCAAATTCAGGTTTTAAAAAAAATATTGAAAAATTTAAAAAAGAATATATTCTTAATAATAAAAATTCTCATATTCGAAATTTTATTTCCGATTTGATTAAATCAACTTTAAATTTAGATGATAAAAGTTATATTGAATTTGTCGAACAATATAAAAATAAAGCTTTTTGCGAATTTAAAAATAAAGAAATACAAGAAAAATTAATTAAAGCGTTCGCTCTTATGAACCAAAATAATCCGAGCCTTACGGAATACAACGAATGTTTTATTTCAAACCCTCAAATTGTAGGAATTTATGCCTATGATATCAACAACAAAGCAGGCGATGTTTTAGATTTTATTCAATAGTCTTTGATTAAAAAATATTTTGCAACAGTTTATTCAAAATGCAATAAGGTTTGAAAAATCAAACCTTTTCCCCTAATTGCGCGCAAAAAAATTTTGTGATAGCATAGTGGAAAGATTGTCTGCTAAAGGGCTTGTTACATTTTGAATAAAAAGAATAAAGAAAATAAAATAATACTCGCGCACAGAGGGCTTTGGAAAGAAGAAAAAGAAAAAAATACAATTGAGGCTTTTTTGGCTGCGATTGAGAATAATTTTGGAATAGAAACAGATTTAAGAGATTTTCAAGGCGAAATTATAATCTCGCACGACCCTGCGAAAAAAAATTCATTGTTATTTGAAGATTTATTAAAACTACTTCAAGGCAAAAATCTCCCCCTTGCACTTAATATCAAAGCGGACGGTTTGAGCTTGGAAATTAAACGTTTATTAGATAAATATAATCATACAAATTATTTTACTTTTGATATGAGTATAGCGGAAACAATTTTTCAAATTGAAAATAAACTGAATGTTTTTGTTGGAATAAATGAATTTTTTAAGGAAAATTCCCTTTTAAAATATTCTAAAGGCGTTTGGCTAGATAGTTTTAATTCTGATTGGTTTAGTAAAAAAGATATTTTAAATTTTTTAAATCAAAATAAGCAAGTGGCAATCGTTTCTCCTGAACTGCATAAAAGGCAATACCTTCCCGTTTGGGAAAAATATAAAAATATCGAAGGTATAATGCTTTGTACAGATAATGCTCAAAAGGCAAGGGAATATTTTAATGAATAAAATAAAAGCAATAATATTTGATATGGACGGAGTCTTAATTGATGCCAAACAATGGCATTATGAAGCCTTAAATCAAGCGCTTGAATTATTCGGATATAATATTTCGAGATATGACCATTTAGTCACTTTTGACGGACTGCCGACCAAAAAAAAGCTCGAAATGCTCTCAATTGAAAGAGATTTACCTGTCGGTCTGCATAAATTTATCAATCATATGAAACAAATATACACAATGGAACATATATATTTAAAATGCAAACCTAAATTTATCCATCAGTATGCGCTCAATAATTTAAAAAAAGAAGGCTATAAACTGGCTCTTGCTTCAAATTCTATCAGATTAACCGTTGATATGATGATGGAAAAATCAGGTCTTAAGCAATATCTTGATTTTACTCTTTCTAATCAAGACGTTAAAAAACCAAAACCCGACCCTGAAATTTATATTAAAGCAATTGAAAAATTAAATCTCAAACCCAATCAATGTCTTATTTTAGAAGATAATCAAAAAGGAATTGAAGCGGGCAAAAAAGCCGGAGCTTTTCTTTTAAAAATAAATTGCGTGGATGATGTTAATTATTGCAATATTAAAAAAAGAATTAAAGAAATTGAGGAAACATAATGAATGTCTTGATTTTAATGGCAGGAAACTCAAATGATTTTGAAAAAAACGGATATAATTATCCAAAGTATTTTTTAGAAATTCAAAATAAACCGATAATTCAAAGAATAATCGAAACTTTAAGCAAAATAACGGATAATATTTTTTGTATCATTAAAAAAGAAGACCAAGAAAAATATTATCTTAAAGATGCTCTAAAAATTTTACACCCCAACGCACAAGTCATAGAATTACCCAAAGAAACAAAAGGTGCTCTATGCTCCGCTCTTTTTGCGATTGATAAAATTAATAATGATGATGAACTTTTAATTTGTAACGGCGATCAATTTATCAAGTCAGATATTTCAAAAGCAATCGTTGACTTTAAAAAAAGAAATTTAGATGCGGGAATTATCGTCTTTAAAGCGCTTAATCCTAAATTTAGCACTGTTTTGCTTGATGAAAATAATCTTGTTATTCAAGCAGAGGAAAAACAGCCTATTTCAAATCTCGCTTCAAGCGGTTGTTGTTATTATAAAAAAGGGAGCGATTTTGTCGAAGCCTCTTTTAAAGTAATTGAAAAAGATATCAAAACCCAAGGAAGATATTTTGTCAGCTCGACTTTTAATGAAATGATTTTAAAAGATAAAAAAATAGGAATTTTTGAAATCCCTAAAAAAGATTATATATCTTTTTGCGAGTTTCAAATGTATGAAAATTATCTATCCCACAGGAGGCAAAAATATGATTAATGTTGTAATTCCGATGGCAGGAGAAGGTTCAAGATTTAAAAATGCAGGATATAAAACGCCAAAACCTTTTATTGAAGTTTTAAATAAACCTATGATTTGTCAGGTTTTGGATAATTTAAAACTTGAAGGGGCGAAATATATTCTTATTTTGAGAAAAGAACATTTTGAAAAAGAAAAAGAAACAATTTATCAAATTGAAAAAAAATATAATGTTGAACTCATTTTAATCGATAAATTAACCGAAGGTGCGCTTTGCACAATTTTATTTGCGCACAGATTAATTAATAATTCAAATCCTTTGTTAATTGCAAATTCAGACCAAATTGTCGATATTAATATTCAAGATTTTATAGATAATTCAAATAAAAATAACTCTGATGGTTCAATTCTTTGTTTTGAAGATAACAACAAAAAATGGTCTTATGTAAAAGTTAACGAAGATAATTTGATTACTCAGGTAAAAGAAAAAGAAGTTATTTCAAATTACGCAACCGTTGGAATTTATTATTTTAACAAAGGATATGATTTTGTCTCCTGTGCGCTCGATGAATTAATTTCAAATGATACGGTTAACGGAGAATTTTACTGCGCGCCCGTGTATAATTATTTAATTAAAAATAATAAAAAAATCACTCCTTATTTAATTAAAAAAGAACAAATGCACGGTATCGGAACACCGGAGGATTTAGATATATATCTGAATTTAAAAAAAGAAGCGATTTTAATTTAAGAAAGGGTTATTTATTTTGGAAAAATACAATCTTAAAGATATGACAAAAGGCTGGTTTGTCGGGAATTTTAATCCGAGCGTTTTAAAAACAAATGATTTTGAAAGCGCAATAAAATGTTATAAAAAAGGAGATTTTGAAAAAAGACATCATCATAAAATCGCAACTGAAATAACCGTCGTTATTGCAGGAAAAATAAAAATGAACGAAACGCAATATGAAAAAAATGATATTGTAATTGTTAAAGCTAACGAATCGGTTGAATTTCAATGCATTGAAGATGCCATAACCGTTGTAATTAAATATCCCGGCGCAAATAATGATAAATACAAAGAGGAGATATAATGATTGATTCAAAAGATATATCAGTAATTGTGCAAGGGGCAATTGATAAAAAAGAGACTAAAAAATGCCTAAATTCAATTAGAAAATTTCTGCCTAAAGCGCAAATAATCCTCTCCACTTGGAAAGGCTCAGATATTAATGATTTAAATTATGATATATTAGTTTTAAACGACGACCCTGGCGCGCTTCCTAATCTTAATTGCAGTCAAAATATCAACCGACAAATTTATTCAACTCAACAAGGTTTAAAAAAGGCAGATAGAAAATATGCCTTTAAATTTAGAAGTGATTTAATTTTAACAAACAATACTTTTTTAGAGTATTTTGATAAATTTCAAAATAGAAGCGAAGAATATATTTTATTTAAAAGAAAAATTTTAGCAAGCGCACATGGCGCAAAATATTCGAAGAAAAATCGTCCGATAGAACTTTTTCACCCGTCAGATTGGTATTATTTTGGTTTGCGGGAAGATTTGGAAGAATATTTTCTTGAAACAAAACTTGTAAAACGGGAAGATTTTGATTATTGGGTCGATAAAGGTTTTTCACCAGAGCAATATATTTGTTATTGCTGTTTTGCAAGAAATTTTAAAAATAACAGCCTTGAAGATTTTTGTGCTTGGAGTGAAGAACATATTGACATTTCAAGTAAATTTTTGATAAATAATTTTATATTTTTAGAAAACAAGCAATCGGGAATTTATCTAAAAAAGTACATATATTCAAAAAACGAAAAATATGAAGGAGAAATTTATTTAAATTTATATAATTTCTATACATTTGAAAGTGAATATAAAGAAATCTGCGATAAAGATTATAAAATAACCTCTAATAAGCTTTTTTTAGACAAAAATGTTTTAAAATTTTATCGTTTTGCCTACAAAGCCTTTAATCCAAATGCGCCAACACTTTCAAGAATAACAAGGTTGATTTCTCTGCCGTTTGGTTTTTGTTTTATGATTTTTAAATTAATAGAAGGATTTTTAAAAAAAATAATCTGAACAATTATGCTCATTACTTTTTTATTCAATAAAGTATAATTAAGGTGTTAAGATGAATAAAAAAGGCATAAGAGAATTATTTTGTGCACATAAAATGGAAGAATTTGCAATGCATAGCAGATTTAATGTTTTGATAATAAAATAAAAATCA
>CANQAW010000079.1 GCA_947589525.1 Candidatus Gastranaerophilales bacterium | reverse complement strand
CAGTTTGATTCTTGACAAATTTGACCGTATAAAACAACAGGGTCAATGCTTCCGTTTCCGAATATCGGAGATTCGCAAGTTTCAATCATATATTTTAAAATTCCGAGAACGTCTTCCGTTTCGAAAGTTTTTTTCATATTGTTTATATGTTCTTGAGCATAGGCGTCATTTGCATTAATGGAATCAAGAAGATTTTGCGCTTTTTGATTTAAGATTTCCTGCGGGTCTTGTTCCGTGCTTTGCGTTTCCGAAACAGAAATTTCTGCCAAAGGACCGTATGCCTTAGTGTTTGCGGCAGTTTCCTCGGCAATTGTTCCGGAAATAATTTCTTTATCAATATCTGATAAATTATCCTGCATATCAAGTATTTGCTCAACGGAATCCGAAACAACATCTTCACCGGTTGTTTCAACCACAGCATCATTTGCGGCAGATGTTTTTACAACGGCGCTTGCCGTAATAGGCAGGCTTATGCTTGCAAGCGCCATTAGCATAAGTTTTGCAATACCTGCTTTTTGAGAATTTAAAGCAGTTTTCGGAACAGAAGCTATAAAAACATCTCCGTTATCATTTTTATCCAGCACAATTACGGTTTTAGGAGAGTTTTTGCTTACTCTTTTCATTCTGTCATATTGCTTTTGTTCAGCTTCATTTCTTTTAACTTTAATCAAATCTATGTAATCGCCATACGAAACGGCATTAAACGAATTTATTTGGGATGGTCTCATATACTTTCCTTTACAGAATATGTTCGCAAGAAATACAAATCTCCTAAATAAATATATTTGTCTTTTTCTGTGTGTTTAAAAAAATAATAAATAAAAAATTCAGCAATAACGGGGTTTTTTAGCTTCATATATCTTAACAATTGAATTAACATATTAATTAGTTTAGTATTTAAATATGCAATATCATAAATTTAATTTAAAATCGCAATTTTCTCCCTCGGGCGACCAACCCAAAGCAATTAAACAATTAACGCAAGGATTAAATTCGGGCTGTAATTCTCAAACTCTTTTAGGCGTAACAGGGTCGGGCAAGACTTTTACAATTGCAAACGTTATTCAAAATGTCCAAAAACCGACTTTGGTCATTGCCCACAATAAAACTCTGGCTGCTCAGTTATATAACGAATTTAAAGAGCTTTTCCCCGATAATGCGGTTGAATATTTTATTTCTTATTATGATTACTACCAACCTGAAGCATATATCCCAAGAACCGATACATATATTGAAAAATCGGCAACAATAAATGATGAAATAGATAGGCTTCGCCATAACACAACAAGAAGCCTGTATGAAAGAAACGACGTTATAGTAGTAGCATCAGTCAGCTGTATCTATGGTTTAGGGCTGCCTGAAAATTATTTTAAAGGAACGGTCACTCTCTGCGCGGGGCAGGAATTAACAAGAAAAGACCTTTTAACTTATCTGACAGGGGTCAGGTATGAGAGAAACGACGTTGAATTAAAACGCTCAACATTTAGAGCACGGGGAGACGTTGTTGAAATAATGCCGAGTTTTGAAAAAATAATAAATCGGATTTCTTTTTTCGGTGATGAAATTGAAGCAATCACAAGAATTGATTATGTAACGGGTGAAATCATCGAAAAACCCTCTGAAATAGTTATTTATCCTGCGGTGCATTATCTTTCTTATGATGAAAATGTTGAAGAAACAATTTCTTTAATAAAAGAAGAATTAAACAACAGATTAGCGGAGCTTAAAAATCAAAATAAAATCGTTGAAGCGCAAAGGCTTTCTCAAAGAGTGAATTACGATATTGAAATGATTAGAGAAATGGGCTATTGTTCAGGTATTGAAAATTATTCAAGAATAATAGAGCGAAGACTCCCCGGGACTCCGCCCGCTACATTATTAGACTATTTCGGGGATGGTTTTTTACTTGTGATAGATGAATCTCACGTTACAATCCCTCAGTTAAAAGGAATGTATTTTGGGGACAAATCAAGAAAAGAAGTGCTTGTTGATTACGGCTTTCGCCTGCCTTGCGCAAAAGATAACAGGCCTTTAACTTTTGAAGAATTTTATAAAAAAATTGATGATAAAAACGCTCAAAAAATCTTTATCTCGGCAACACCCGCTGATTTTGAGAAAAAAGAATCAGCTCAAATAGTGGAACAAATTATTAGACCGACAGGGCTTTTAGACCCCGATATCGAGGTTCGCCCCACGCAAAATCAAGTGCAGGATTTGATATCTGAAATAAACAAAGTAACGCAAAGGAAAGAAAGGACTTTAATTACCACCTTAACTAAAAAAATGGCGGAAGAATTAACAAATTATCTTCAAACAAAAGGTTTAAAAGTAAGATATCTTCATAGCGAAGTAAAATCGCTTGAACGTGTTGAAATTTTAAGAGATTTAAGATTAGGAGAATTTGATATACTGGTCGGGGTTAATCTTTTAAGAGAAGGGCTGGATATTCCCGAAGTGTCTCTTGTTGCCATAATGGATGCTGATAAAGAAGGGTTTTTAAGATGCGAAACATCATTAATTCAAACTATCGGAAGAAGCGCAAGAAATTCTAAAGGCAAAGTTATAATGTACGGCGATAAAATCACGGATTCGATGAAAACAGCGCTTGATGAAACAAAAAGAAGAAGGTCAATACAGCTTGAATATAATAAAATTCATAATATCACCCCAAAAACTATCAAAAAAGCCGTTCAAAATAACCTTTTATCTTTGGTTCAAAGCTATCGAAGCACGGAAGATATCGTAGCCGAGCATTTGGTTGAACAAAAAATCGAAATTAAAGATATACCGAAGCTTATTAAAAAACTTGAAAATCAAATGAACAAATGCGCACACGAGCTTGATTTTGAAAGCGCAATTCAATTGAGAGACGAAATTAAAAAATTAAAGAGCATTATAAGTTAACTTATAAATAGCATTTATGCTCCTGATTAACAATTCCCGCATAAAGCTCTATATATTCTTTTGCGGGAGAAGAATCGACTTTTGTTAATAAAACTTCTTCAATTTGGAAAAATCCGACATCCTGACTCATTTCAATATCTATCTTAATCGGTTTTCTTTCCCCATGGCAAATTTTCACCCTTGTTATGGCGTTTGCGCTATATTTATGAATATCACCGACACGGGGAGCATTATTGATTGCAAGAGGAATTCTGGCTCTGCCTTTTGTCATATCACAGCCGTCTGCGATTAATATAATTCCGGCTTCAATTGAATGGATTTTTCTGGTTGACATGTGTCCTATTATTGATTCTATAGCCAGAGAACGGATTATAACCTTTCTTCTTATATCATCGCCGAAAACATGTTGAAGAGCTCTGTCTATAATAGGAGTCGCCATAATAGTTGACATTTGTTCATGAGATTGGCGTCCTATCATCATTCCGAGGTCATGCATTAATCCCGCAATAATAATAGCGCACAAGCTGTCTTCAAAAGTTCCTATTTCTTCTTTTTCAAGTGAAGTTTGAATATCAAAATCATGCAAAATGTTTAACATTTTAATTGCATTATTTGCAACCTGACGCATGTGAACAGGCCCGTGGTCGTTAAAACCAAGCCTTTTAATTGAAACATTGTTTGCATAATCCTGCATTTCCTGAAGTTCAACGTCATCTATTAAATATTTTGCAAGTTTTAAACAAGGCTCGTACTTTGATAATTTATTTAAAATTTTTGTTTCAATGCTTATTTCTTTAGGTGATTTCATTTTTCTTTCCGTAATATACTTATAATTTAATTATACACAAAATTGTAACTTTTTAACAAATAAAATAAACAATTGAATACTCGACAATGATAATTCATAATTTATAATATAAATAGATGACCCCAAATAAAAGGAGAGAAAATGCAAGAAGAAAAAAATCCTTTTTCTGAAGAAAACATAGAAGAAAACGAACAAAAAGAAATAACACAAGAGCAAAATTCAACAACGGAAGAAATAAAAGAAAATCCTGAAAAAGAAGAAGAAGCAAAAGAAAACGAGCCTGACTTATCTCAGCAGTTAGATGACTTAAACAACAAATATTTAAGACTTTTAGCGGATTTTGACAACTATAGAAAAAGAACGCTTCAGGAAAGAGATGAGCTTTCAAAATATGCTTGTGCGGATTTAATGAAAAAAATTATTCCCGCACTGGATACTTTTGACAGAGCGCAAGAACACTTAAAAGAAATTGAAGATGTTAAAATTGTTAAAGAAAGCTATGAAGTTGCTTACAAACAGCTTCTTGATACTTTAAAAAAGGCGGGGCTTGAAGAAATAGACTGTCTCGGAAAAGCATTTAATCCCGCTGAGCATGAAGCAATAACACAAATTGTAACAGATGAATTTGAACCCGATACAATCGCACAAATTGCTCAAAAAGGCTATAAAATGGAAAACAGGGTTATAAGACCGTCCCTTGTGGCAGTTGCTGTTGCACAAAAAAAGGAAGATGAATAACAATGGATTATTATGAAATATTGGGCGTAGATAGAAATGCAACCAAAGAAGAGCTTAAAAAAGCTTTCAGACAAAAAGCAAGACAGTATCACCCTGATATAAACAAAGCACCGGATGCAGCGGAAAAGTTTAAAGAAATAGGAAAAGCCTACGAAACTTTATCCGATGACAATAAAAGAGAAATTTACGACAGATACGGAGAAGACGGGCTTCAAAATGCCGGCTTTAACCCCAATGCCTTCAATATGGGAGATATCGACCTGTCGGATATATTTTCCTCGTTTTTTGGCGGAGGCTTTTCGGGTTTTTCTTCGGGCTATTCAAGAAATCCGAATGCTCCAACGGACGGTGATGATTTAAGACTGGATATAGAAATAGACTTTTTGGAAGCTTGCTTCGGGCTTGAAAAAGAAATTAAAATAAGACACCTTGAACCCTGCGAAGATTGCAATTCAACCGGAATAGACAAAAATGCAAAAGACTCGGTCTGCCCCGTTTGCCACGGTCAGGGCAGAGTTCAAAAAAGCACGCAGACAATCCTCGGTTCTTTTACTTCGGTTACAACCTGTCCTAACTGCCACGGAACAGGCAAAGACCCTAAATCATACTGCAAAACCTGTCACGGAGCGGGAGCAGTTGAAAAAGAAAAGAAATTAACCATAAAAATTCCCCACGGAGTTGAACACGGGTCTAAAATGCGAATAGCACATGAAGGAAACGCAGGCAAAAACGGGGGCAGAAACGGTGATTTATATGTTGTAATTCATACAACTCAATCAAAAGAATTTATACGTCAAGGCTTTGATATTTTCACAACTCTTAAAATAACCGCGCCTCAGGCGGTTATGGGAGATGAAGTCGTAATTAAAACAATACACGGTGAAGCGGTGTTAAAAATACCCGCAGGAAGCCAAAACGGGGACAGAATTACTTTAAAAAATCAGGGAGTTCCATATCTGGGAAGCGATACTCAAAAAGGAAACCATCATGTTGAGCTTAGAGTAGTAATTCCCAAAAAATTAACCCCTCAGGAAGAAAAATTATACAGAGAACTCTTTATAATTTCTAAACAACAGCAAGAAAGCATTCTTGGAAAGGTTAAATCCGCACTAAAAAAATAAACGGAGGAAAAATGAAAATAAACATTACTAAAACGGTAAAACTTTTATTTTTATTTATATTTTTTATAAGTCAAAATATGGTTTTTGCTTCCAAATTACCCGAAGATGTTTGGAAATATATAAAAGCAAACATTCCTCAGGCACAGCAAAGATTTGACAGCGTTATAACAGTATCGGACGATGTTATGTTTATTCCGCTGTATCCCCCCGCTTTGCAGGAAACGGAAAACATAGCAATAGAATACTCATATCCCCAAAATACTTCTTTGGCAAAGCTTCCCGAAGTAGTTTTATTAAACAACGGATATTCTCTTTTAAAAGTATCAAAAGACAAAAACGGAAATTATACACTGACCAAAAAAGATGACCTTCCTCTGAAAGTAAGACTGGGTCTGATGCCTCAGGACATGCTGACTCCCGCAGGTTTAATTGTGCCTGAAAGCTTAAAGTTGACCTTAGGCGACCTTTTAATTCCTTCCAAAGAACAACATTCTCTTTTAACAAACGAACAAAAAAACAATTATTCAGGAAGCATTAAAAAAGATGAATTTATTTCTTTGGCGGATTTTAAAAACAAAAAAATATTAATTAATCCGAGAAATTCAAAATTTATTGAAGTTTATGATTCAAGTTCAAAATCACCTTTATATGAACTTAAATTATCCTCAATGCCCTTAAAAATTCTGTCGGACAAAAACAATAAAATAGCGCTGATTTTATACTGGTCAGGCAAAAATATTGAAATAATCGACCTTAAAGACGAAAGAATTATTTCAACAATTGAACTTGAAGGCAAAGCATCCGATGCCGTACTTGATGAAAAAAATAATCTTGCTTACGTTTCTTCTTCTTCAACAAATGCAATTTATGTAATAGATATGGCTTCAATGCAGTTAAAACAAGTTATAAAATTAAATCAAAAACCTTCCAAAATTGCCTATAATCCCCAAGACGATTCAATCTCATTTTATGATGAATTTGCTTCAAAAGTTTATAACGTTACAAAAAACGGTTCCGATTATTTGGTACAGCCCATGGGAAGCGCAAATAACGTTTCGAAAATAGTTACCGATATTGCAAACATATACGCTTTTTCAAGAACGGATTCTCAATTAATAATTTTTGATAAAGCACTGGCTAAACAGCTGGAAACGGTTGAAACGGATAAAAAACCGACTGATGCCGTTTTGTACGGAACAAAAATATTTATTCTTTGCTCCAAAGAAGGATATTTAGATGTATATGACACAATCGAAGGTAAAATTATTTCAAGAGAACAGCTGTCAAAAGACGGTTTTTATTCAAGCTTAACCGTTGTTCAAACACAAAACGAAAAAGATAAAAAACCTTCATCCAACCTTTTGATTACGGGAATAAATTCAAACAACTATCTTTTATATAACCTTGAAACAATGAAGCTTGTTAAAAAGCAGGAAAGTTATATAGATGCGGCAAATATTATTCTTCTGGATAAAACTCCTCAGCTGTAAAGGTGCAAGTTGTGCAAGATTTTGATATAAAATTACTAAATCCTGTTTTTTTCGATGAAAAATGCGAAGAAATTTTATCAAAGCTTGAAAAAACTCAAAAAGAATTTTGGAATTTAGACAGATTTTGCGCAAATTTTTTAAACACTTTAATTAAAATAAAAAATGCAAAAAATGTTCTTGAAATAGGAACTTCAAACGGCTACAGCGGAATTTGGATTTTACAGGCGCTGAAAATTACAAAAGGCAGATTAACGACAATTGAATTTTGGGAAAAAAGACAATCCGTCGCAAGAAAAAATTTCGCATCTTTAGTGCCTGAGGTTGAAGCGGAAGCCAAAATCGGCTCTGCAATTATAGTTTTGCAGGATTTAAAAGAAGAAATCGAAAAAAACAAAAGAGAGAAGTTTGATTTTGTTTTTATTGATGCAAATAAAAAAGAATATATAGATTATTTCAAGCTTGTAGATAAAATTATTGATAAAAATGCGGTTATTCTTGCGGATAATATTTTATCGCACTATGAAAAAGTCCTGCCTTACGTGGAAGAACTTTTCTCTAATTCCTCTTATCAATCTCAAATTCTGCCTT
>CANQAW010000078.1 GCA_947589525.1 Candidatus Gastranaerophilales bacterium | reverse complement strand
GCGCATAATAAATTATTGCGTTAATTCCCGTTGCAATTTGAACAAACATTATCCCGATACCTATCACAAAAGGAAGGATAAGTTTTTTATTCAGCTTTATTTTTTCGTTATTGTTTTTGTTAATGTTTAGGGTTTTTTTAATTTCTTCTATTTCAAAATCAGGGTTTGGATTATTTGTCATCTTTAGAACGTCAGAAGCTTCTTTTAGGCGATTTTTTAAAACATACCACCTCGGAGTGTCTTTTTGAAAAAGCATTGAAATAAATAAAATAAAAGCGGGAACTGCCCCTAAACCAAGCATTATTCTCCAATTCAGAGGATTATTTGCACACAAAAAATTAACGATATAAGAAAATAAAATCCCTAAAGTTATTGCAACCTGATGAAAAGAAACAAGGCTTCCTCTTTTTTCTTTGGGAGAAATTTCGCCTAAATATAATGGTCCGCAAAAACTAACAACTCCGAGCGCCAGCCCTATAATCATTCTTGAAATTATTAACTGAAGCGCATTTTGAGAAAAATAACAAAAAATACTTCCCAAAAAAAATAAACCCCCCGTCATTAAAAGAGTGTTTTTTCTTCCTATTTTATCCACAAAAAATCCGTTAACTCCTGCTCCGATAACCGCCCCTAAAGATACACAGCTTACAATAAAAGCAAGAGTTTGAGTGTTTAAATCGAAGCTTTGATTGATATATAATAAAGCACCCGAAATAACCCCCGTGTCATAACCTGCAAGAAGCCCCCCAAACGAAGCAAAAAATGCACTCAAATAAAGATAAAAATAATTATTCATTGATTAATATTATCATAATGATATAATAATACAAGAACTATTCTTTGGAGAGGTGTCCGAGTGGTTTAAGGTGCGGATCTCGAAAGTCTGTGTACGTTTTGTACCGTGGGTTCGAATCCCACCCTCTCCGTTTTTAAAGGGCAAAGTTTTAAAAATAATATTTTATATATGTAATTAATTGAGTAGTTTGCTTTATTTAAAAATTTTAATTAGTTTATAGCTCGAGATTTTTGCGTGTTAGATTTAATTATAAATGTTATGCTATACCCTAACATGTTGCAAATGTTGAACTTTTTAGACATTTAGCTATTGACAATAAATTTATTTATTGAATAATAAAATTATGATTAATTTAAATTTAGTTAAAGTACAAATTTGTTGCTGTTCCAAGTTCTTCTTATGTTTAAGGACTTAGTTTCAGTGCTATAAAATTTTATTTTATTTGCAGTCCTTAAACATTTTGTTTAAGGCTATTTTGTATGAATTTTTTATAAGAATAAAAAGGATAAATAAATGAAAATAAATACTAAAATTAATGATAACGTAAATTTTAAATCCGTAAATTTAACTCCAATCTCAAAGGCTCTTTATACTTTAAATAATAACGATATGCTCAACGCTTCTTTTGTTGATATATTTGCAATGGACACCCCAAGAACAATAGTAGAAACAAAAAGCAGGGGCAAACAAGCAGGAATTGAAATGGGTTTTAGAGAATACACAGGCACATTTATTGCTGAATTTTCGGCAACCGTTTTTGCAATTTTGATAACAAAACTGTTAAATAAATTTTATAAACCAAATATTAAAACAAACGCTTCAAGTTGGATAACAAACAATGGACTTGAAACATTTAAAGAAATTTTCTCTCAAAGCGACAAAACTCCAAAAGGTTTTATTGATGCAGTATTAAATTCAATAACAGGGCTTGCGGGTAATGAATATAAAACATTTTCTTCTGTTGATAAAGAAAAATCTAAAAAAATCTCAAAAATGCTTACAGGTTTAATTACCAATGATGTTGATAAATCTTCAATAAAGAAAACTTTATCAACCGTTCAAGATGAAATTATTGAATTTTTAGGGGCAGATAGTAATATTATTTTAAAATCAGGTGATAAAGAGTTTAGTGCAAATTTAACTCATATTTTAAGAGATACAATAGACGCGGGTAAAAATATATTTTTTAAAAAAGGAAGTGAAGCAAGTGATATTATTAAAAAATTAAAATTTTTAAATAACTCAAAAATTGCCCTTGCAATACCTATCTCAATGTTATTAGCTATCTCAAACCAATATATAAATAGACAATTAACAAAGAAAAGAACGGGAATAGATAATTTTGTCGGGGAAAACGGCTATGAAAATAATGTTAAAGATAAAAATAATAAAGGCAGGGAAAAAGGATTATTAGCCAAAAAAATCTTATCTGCAGGCGTATTTTTATTAATGCTTTTTAAAGTTATGGGGTTAAAAAAGCCTGCTGATTTAATTAACAAACTTGAATTCACAGGCCCCGCTACAGGCGGTAATGCCATAAAAACAATTTATGGAACACTAATTTTAGGCAGAATTTTTGCTTCTAAAGATTCAACGGAATTAAGAGAAACAAATGTTAGAGATTATTTAGGATTTTTAAATTGGCTTGTTTTAGGAGGTTTTGTTGCAAAAGGTATTGGGCAAATGCTTGACCCAAAACAAACAAACCTGTTTAATATTACAAAACAAGGTAAAGGTATTAAACATTGGCTTAAAGATATTTCTTTAAAATCTCAAAAAGAAATAATGGCTCAAGGCGGAAACATTGCAAAAAACCTTAGAAAACTTAATATCGCTCAAATATCAGGAATTGCGTACTCTGCCTTAATGCTTGGAGTATTTCTTCCAAAATTAAATATATGGATGACAAGACACAGTAAAAGCAATAATAAAACAACCATAAAACCTATAAACGTTAAAATTTCATCCAATCCATTTTTAGGTAGAAATATTCCCGATGTTTTTAAAGAATTTTCTTCAAAATAAGCTTTATAGCTCATTTTATGGTATAACATAACTATGAAAGAAAATGAAAAGAAATTAAGCGAAAGTTTAGAAAAGTATCTTCTTGCTATTTATGATATTTCAAAAAATAATTCAAATATCATAGTTAAAGATGTATCAAAGTATTTAGGCATTGGCAGCGCCTCAACTGCTACGGCAATAAAAACTTTAGCAAAAAAAGGGCTTATAGATTATGTACCTTACGGAAATATTACTCTAACTAAAGAAGGTATGAACCTTATTCAATTAAAAATCTATCGTCATAACACAATCTCGACTTTTTTAAATCAAGTTTTAGAAATAGAGAAAACTTCGGCTGATAAAAATGCAAGTGCTATTGAATATTCAATGACGCAAGATGTATTAATAAAATTTGTGCATTTTCTTGATTTTATGAAGCAATGCTCCTGTAGAGAGCCTAAATGGCTAAATAGCTGTAAACACAGCCTTAAAGACGGACAAATTTCAAAGAAGTGTACAAATTGTGTTTCAGGCAAGGGCGGATGTAATGGCTGTTGTTCCGGATAATATGAAATTTGATTTTATTATAAATATGGAATGAAAAGTCGAAAGTTATAAATAAATTTTCATAGAAATTATTATAAAAATTTAAAATTATCAGCACCGAAATAATCGTGCTTAAGTGATTTAAATAATCAAACCATGTGTATCTTTACAATAATTATACAAAATAATGCTTTTTTATGATAAGATTTACCTAACAGAACATTATTTAAAGGAAGTTATATGAGTTTGTCAAAAATTTTAGTAACAAAACGATTTAATAATGCTCAAATAACCTATCTTTTCGGAATAATTCCGATTTTTAAAAAAACCGTTCCTTATTTTGACGATAATACCTTTTTTGTTTGGGAAGCTTGCAGTTTCTCCCATAGCGAGGTTGTGCCGGGGTATGTAAAATATCTTTTGGATTTAGGGTATAATGTTTCTGTTTTAGTTGACCCTAAAAGGCTTAAAGAAGGTCTTTTTTCAAGATTTAACGAGAAAAATGTCTTTATAAACAAGATGAATCGAAAACAAACAAAAGAATTTTTCTTAAAAGCGGATTTATCAAATATCAAAGGAATAATGGTTACAACGGCGGGTAAAATCTGCGATTGTGTGAACTACGCACAAGCATACTCTCATTTTAATTCGACTCTGGACAAATCAAAACTATACTTAGTTGAACACGAGGCTTCTTTTGCCGGCGACAAGGGCACTTGGATAGAAGATTTAATTACTTTAAGGGCTTTAAATTATAAAAATTTAAATTCGGTAGTTGTAAATCCTCATTATTTCGGTGATGTTAAAATTACTCCCAAAAACGAAATAACCAATTTTATTACAATAGGCGCAATTAAACCGAACAAAAAAAACAGCTCTCTTATAATTAAAGCGGTAGAAGAACTTCATAAAAAAGGAATAACAAACTTTAAAGTGACGGTTGTGGGAAAAGGACATCTAAAAGGTGTTAATAAAGATATTCAAAAATATTTTGATATTAAAGGAAGATTGTCTTTTGATAAAATGTATGAAGAAATTGAAAAAGCCGATTTTATGTTAACTGCTTATGATGATAACGATATTGAACACATAAGATACAACACCTCGGGTACAAGCGGTAATTTTCAGCTTGTTTACGGATTTTTAAAACCGTGTATAATTATTGAAAGCTTTGCACCAATAAACGGTTTTAATTTTAACAATTCGATTTTTTATAAAACAACTAAAGAATACTCTCTTGCGCTTGAAAAAGGGATTAATTTATCAAAGGAAGATTATTTAAAAATGCAAAATTCTCTTAAAGATTATGCTCGGGAGCTGTATCAAAAATCTTTAAGCAATTTAAAAAGTTTAATTTTAAAAGGTGCAAATTATGACAGATAATGTTATCCCTGTTGTTTTTTGTTTTGATAAAAGAATTATTTTAGGTGCGTCCGTTGCGCTAAAATCTCTTTTTGACAGTGCAAAACCTTCAACGATTTATGATGTCAGAATATTTCATTCCGATATTGATGTTAAAAATCAAAAAAATATTACAAAATTGGCGAAAAATACAAATCACAACATTTCTTTCAATTATATTAATCCTCAAATTTTTGCGCATGCTCCTCACAACAATAAATCTTGGACGGAAGTTGTTTATTACAGACTGCTTGCACCCGAAATTTTAAAAGAATACGATAAAATAATCTACAGTGATGTTGATGTTTTATTTAAGGGCGACTTAGCTGAAGTTTATAACCTTGATATTGAAAATTATGAAATGGCGGCAGTTCCCGTTGAATTAAACAAACCCGAAGGAATGATAGGACATAATTATTTCCCCGAAAATAAAAACGACAAAATCTATATTTCAAGTTTTATTTTAATGAATGCCAAACTTATGCGTGAAAATAACGCTGTTGCAAGATTTTTTGATGTTATAAGAAAAATGGACAAGCGTCTTAAATTCTTTGATTTAGATACAATGAATATTGCAATTGATAAATTTTACCCTCTGCCATACAGCTGTGGTGTTTTGCAAAGCTTATACTACGGGGATGACTTTACGCAGGCTCGGGAATATGAATATATAAAAAATGTTCAAACCGATGAGCAGTTAAAACAGGCTAAAGAAAATCCGATTTTAATTCATTATGCGGGAAAAGCAGGAAAGCCATGGAGAATGAAAAAACCATACCCCGATTACAAACAATTTATGGACAAGCTTCCAAAAGAGCTAAAACAAACAACTTTAAGAGACATAAGAAAAAAATTATTTAACAAAAGGTAAAAAATGTCCACATTAAAAGATAAATTAATTGATTTAATACCCGTAAAAAAATTAAGACGTGAAATTAAATTTAAATACGGCAGTTTTCCTTATTGCGGTGTTGTAAAAAATGTTAAAATTTCGCACAGTAAGAATTTAAAACTCGGAAAATATGTTTTTATCGGCGGCGGATGTCATCTTTTGTGTGAAGGGGGGTTAGAAATCGGCTCTTATACTCGTTTAGGGCATGAGGTTATGATTTTAACCTCAAACCATAATTATAAAAGCGATAAACTGCTTCCTTTTGATGAAGTCGATTTTAAACAAAAAGTAGTAATAGGACAAAATTGCTGGATAGCTTCAAGAGCGGTTATCTGCCCGGGAGTGAAGCTTGAAGAAGGTTCAATTGTTGCAACGGGTGCCATTGTAACAAAATCCGTTCCCAAATGCGCAATAGTCGGAGGAAATCCCGCAAAGATTATCGGATTTAGAGATATTGAACTTTATGATAAACTAAAAAAAGAAGGCAAAAGTGCAACTTTTGAAGATGTAAAAAATCGCAAATGGGTTGAAATTGAAGGATTTAAAGATTATTTAAAATAAAATGATGAAGGAGAGAAAAAGATGTTAAGGTTATTTGCAAATATATTTGTAAGCATATTTGTGCCAAAAGCAAAAAGAGCAGGTGTTAAAGCTAAAATTATTAACTTTTTTCCTACATTAAGAGTTAGAAAAAGAGCCCTGAAATGCGGTAAAAACATTGGTGTTACGGGAAAATATGAAGTTACGGTTAATCGTAAAACGGAACTTGGAGAGCATGTTTCAATAAACGGTCTTGTTGTTTTCGGCAGCGGGAGTGTTAAAATAGGAAGCTATGTTCATATAGGGGCGCAATGTATTATGATTTCGGATAATCACAATTATGAGGGTTCAAAAATCCCCTATGATGATACAGTTATTGAAAAACCTATTGAAATAGGCGATTTTGTCTGGCTCGGCGCCAGAACTACAATTCTTCCGGGGACAAAAATAGGAGAGGGCGCAATAATTCAAGCCGGTTCCGTAGTACATGGCGAAATCCCCCGTTGTGCCATAGCAGGCGGAAATCCTGCCAAAGTTTTTAAAATGAGAAATGTTGAACATTTTGACGAACTGAAATCCAAGGGAGAGGAGGCTTATTGGTAATATGCAAATATTTAACCCGTATCGAGAAAATGTCCGCATAATTTTAAATTTATTCGGGCTTAAAATGTAATTTAAAAATCCTGCTATTAACTAATTGAGTAATTGTAATAACATTAAAGATTTACAATATTTCAAAAACAGGTAAAATTCGCCAATTGTTGTTGCACAGTGTTGTTATTGGTGATGTTGAAGAAAATACTACTGTTGCGGGTAATCCTGCAAAAAAACTTTAACAATTTAGCAAAACTTTTTTTATATGTTATTCTTAGATAAGAAAGCAGATTAAAAAATGACAAAAAAAATTTTATATATGTCAGGACATTCCAGAAGCGCTTTTAAGTGGGGTATGGTTGGAGAAGTTGCAAAGAGACTTTTGGAAAATTCAAATAATGAAGTTTATTATCTTGATTGCGACAGACAACTAAACGGATTTTGCGGTTTAAATCGAAGCGTGCATTTAGGCTATTGCAATATATGCTCCAAAAAATGCCTTGAAGTGTTGAAAGCTGCCGATTTTCCGAAGCAAAACATTTTAAAAATGAAAAAATATAAAATCGCTAAGTTTCCGAATTTTGAAACAATCCATGATGCCATTAATTATGAATACGAAGGCTATAATCTCGGAGTAGGCCCTGTCAGCTGTATTATGACCATTTCAAGAGACTACGATTTTAATATCAAAAAGTGGAACAAAACAATCAAAAAGTTTTTTGAAACCGAATGCCAAATTTTAAAAAATATTGAATACTATGACAATATTTTTCATTTTGATGAAATTCATCTGTTCAACGGCAGAATGGCTTCAATGTATCCTTATTCCGAATATGCAATAAAAAACAACATTCCTTTTTTGGCATACGAGGAGGCGTCAAAAGTTGACAGGTATTCGGTATTTAAAAACATATCCTG
>CANQAW010000077.1 GCA_947589525.1 Candidatus Gastranaerophilales bacterium | reverse complement strand
GAGCGGAATTTTTCTTTCAAATGTACTTAATATGCTTGGCGAAAATTTTGATTTGATTAACTTAACCGGCGCAAAAGAGCCTGAAATTCATCTTTCTTCTATATGCGCCGTATTTGCGCAGAGTGAAATAGTGGAGATAATTCCCAAGACTCAACAGCCTAAAATGTTGATTGATGCCGTTATTTGGCAGATATTAAAAAAATCGCTGCCTCTTTTAGCAAAAGTTCGGGGTGATAAAATTCTTTTATCGGGCGGATTGTCGCAGATAAAGGGTATAGCCGATTTTGCATCCCTCGCGCTTGAAAAACAGATTATTAACAGTTCAAAAGGGAGATATTTTTCTGCAATAGGCGCCGCTTTGTCGGCATAATTAAAATAATCGGTTTCGTTTATCAATTTACAAGCTAAATACTTTTCGCTATTTCGTTTTTATGTGTAACAAAATTTTAATATTCATCAACAAATTAGCAAAAAATAAATTTCCTAAGTTTAGTAAGTGATAAAATAATTTAAAAAGAGAGCCGTAAAACAAAAATTTAAATTAAAAAATATACCTGAAGGCTAAGAGATAAAATTATGAAAATAGATAAAATTACATTAAATTCTTTTAAAAGCGGAATAAATAAAGATAATTTTGCGCATCAAAAATTACCTCAAAAACCAAACCCCGACAATACCTGTGATAAAATATTTTATCCTCAAGGAATTCAATATTGGATAGAAATGCATAAAACAAATACGGATATTTTTGAAAATGTGCAAACTACAGCTCTAAAAAATAATGTTATATTAAACACGGATAAAAATTCTCCCGAGGATAAATTTGCACTAAGAATGTATATAAAACCAACCGAACAACAAAACGTTAACCCTGCGGTTAAATTATTACATGAAAGAATGCTGAGTAATTTAGATAACTGCACGGATGAGAATGATAATTTTGCAACTTTCTATAGTGCAAACGCAAAAATGATGGAAATTAGCATAAATTGGGATAAAAAAGACTTTCCAAAAGTTTTTGAAAAATTTATACAAGATTTTTGCAATCTTAATATTGATGAAAAAGCGTTACGTTTTGAAAAAGAATTTGTTTTAAATAATCTTGATTCTTTGCAAAATGATGAAGCATTCAATTGTTTATACGGTGTTGAAAAATGTTCAAAAGAAGATATCAAAAACGTATCAAGCGATGATATTAAAAAATTCCATGATAATTTGTTATCAAACTCTATGACTTTATGTGCGATATCTTGTCCCAAGGGCACGGATGAAACAACCCTAAAAGAAATCAATGATATTATAGAAAAACAAATACCGAACCAAAAACCCTATGATAATAAAATTTTATCAAAAAACCCTTTGCCGATTGCAAAAAATGAAGTTTTTTATTTAAAATCTTCTGATGATTTTGGTAAATCAGTTTCAAAAACATATAATTTTCAAAATGAAAACACTCTAAAAGACGCGGCAATTTCTGAGCTTATCGGTACTGCTATTGATAAAATTATCCGTAAAAATTATTCTCAAAATATTGACGGATTATTATGCTATCATTATACCGATTATTTAAACAAACATTTTGTAATTCATGCCTCTGCAAATAAAAATGCTGATATTAAGGAAGATATGATAAATTCCGCAATTAAAACAATTACTGAAAAACCCCTTGACGGCAAGTTTTTTGAAGAAGTAAAACAAAGTATATTAAAATCAAGAAAAGAAGACTTAAATAACTCTATCAAGAGGACAAACCCATTGCTTTGCGGTTATTTTGATAAATCCGGCAAAAATAACGACTTTGCTGTTGTTTTAAATTCTATTACACCGCAGGAACTGCAGCAAAGTGCGCAAATATGTTTTTCTTCACCTTGTATAACTCAAATTTGCGAGTAATTTAATTATTTAATCAACTATCTCTTTATAGCGTAATGATACGGTTTATATTTAAGCTCTGTTTTTATGATATAATGAATGCATGAGGTAAAAATGGATAATCTTTTGTATTCTTTATTAACAAATATAGTTGTTTTTATATCGCTTGTCGGTTTTGTGGTGATATTAACGATGCAATTTATAAAAAAGAAGCCGCTTGCCGTATTTATATATGTTTTGTTATTTATTTTTATTTGCGGATTATATTTATTTATACCTTCAAGATATACATATCTGGGTTTTATGCTCCAACAGCCCGATTTGTTAAAAAAAGCGGTAAAACTTTCCGTTAATCCTTATGAAAAGCGCCTGTGCCGTAAGTATATTGCGGAAATATATGCAAATGACATTTTTAATCAAGGTATTAAAGACGGAAACAAGGCAATAGCATATATGGAAAAAGCGCTAAACGGCAGATATGACAAATATCAATCGGAAGCTTTTATGCTTGCATACTGGTATTCCGTTAAGGGCGACTACCAAAAAACAACAGATATTTGCAAAGTGCTCAAATCAAGCGCAACTTTACCTTTGAGAAACATATATATTTTAAATAACGAATATAACAAAGCTTTAACCACTTTTTCCGATAACAACAAAGGCGTGGAAAATTTTTTGAGGTCTGCACTATACAAAAAAATCGGCAATAATAAAGAAGCTCTGCGCACCGAGAATATTGCAAAAAAAGCATACAATTCTCAAATGAATGCTATTAAAGAAAAATCAAAACAGATGGAATTTCAAGAGCAATCAGATAAATATAAAACCGTAGAAGCTTATAAAAGCTGGCTGGAAGCGCAATCAAAAGAATTTAAATTTAAATAAAAGTATTATTTTTTCGCTAAAGATATACTTATCACAAGATGCGATATTATACTAAGCTTCTTTGTATTTGGCTTATTATGGGCGATTTTGATTTATTTCCCTGTTAAATGTAAGTTTAGAATGATTAGATTTATAGTGTTAAGCGCAAAATTTAACACGTTTTTTGCGCACCGTCTCAGGGAAAAGGAGGAAAAAATGAGCACTGTAGAGCCGATAAGGCAATTGAGAGACATAAGAAAAATCGAGAAATACCTTGCCAAAACAAGCGCACGAGATTTGCTTTTATTTACCGTAGGTACAAATTGCGGATTAAGAATTTCGGATATAATTTCACTTAATGTCGGAGATGTTCGAAATAAAACGCATATTCAAATCACGGAGAAAAAAACGGGTAAGTTTAAAAAATTTCCGATTAACTCCAAGTTGAAATGTATGTTTGCTAAATTTATAAAAAACAGACCTTCAGAAGATGCTTTGTTTGAATCAAGATTTCATAACCGCCTTGACAGATTTACGGCATACAGAGTTATTAAAACCGCATGTGAAAATGTCGGCTTGCAGGAAAAAGTCGGAACTCACACAATGAGAAAAACTTTCGGGTATCATCATTATAAAAAATACAAGGATGTTGCCATGCTTCAAAAAATATTTAATCATTCAAATCCTGAAATAACATTAAGATATATCGGAATTGAGCAAGATTTAATTGATGAATGCTGTTTTAATTTTATTTTATAAAAACTTAAGAACGAATGTGCTGTATTTCCAATGCAACATTTTAATAATATTGTTGTATATAAGCAAATAAAACCGTACCAAGCGATTGCATTATTTCCACAAAAGAAAATAACATTTTTTTAAAAAACAAATAAAATAAATTCTGTTTATGCTAGTATAAAAAGGAATATGCGAAAAGCACCACAACAATATTATTAATAAGTGGTGTTAGATATTTAAAAACATTTTACAAATGTCGTATTTCGCAAATTTATAAATATTAATTTTTAATTTTAAAAAAATCAAAAATTAAATATTTATGCTAAAATTCAAGTAGGAAATAAGTCAACAACAATATTATTAAAATGTTGTGTTATTGTTTCAAAACAATATCTTATAAGGAAAAATTATGTCTTACAAGATGTTTGCATATAATGACAAAATAAATCGTAATACGGTGTTTAAGTTTGTTTGTAAAATTCAGGCATTTTGCGTTTTGCTGTTTTGCGCAAGCGAAAGATTTTACGGTTTAATTCGAAAAGTTTTTATATACGCCAAGAAGAATTTATTATATTTTCCTTTACAAAACATATCAAAAATTTTATCAGCAATGTATAATAAATTATTCATTTATTACCTTTTGCCTGTATCGGACTGCAAGGATAATAAGGGATATATTTTGCATAACTGCTGTATAAAAATTTCCAATATGTTTAATGCTGTTATTGTTAAAATCAAGAGCATAGCTTACTTTGCGGACATTTGCCGATTAAGGGAGAAGTTATATGCCTAAAGTTTCAATAATAGTTCCCGTATACAATCAGGAAAACTATCTGCGCAAAGCGCTTGACAGCTTAACTTCTCAAACTTTAAAAGATATAGAAATAATTTGCGTAAACGACGGTTCAACGGATAAATCGCTTCAAATTCTAAAAGAATATGAATTGCAAGATTTGAGAATAAAAGTTATTAATAAACCGAACTCGGGTTATGGTGCAACAATGAATATCGGTTTAAAAAATGCTTCCTCGGAATATGTCGGTTTTTTAGAGCCTGATGATTTTGCAAAGAACACGATGTTTGATGATTTATACGCTATGGCGAAAAAATATGATTTAGACATTGTTAAATCGGATTTTTACTATTATTTTTCAAAAGATAATTCAGCAAGAAAAGCAGGACAATTTAAAAAAACCAATGCGGGAAAAGTTATTACAATTGCGGATGATGTTTTTATATTAAAAAGACCTTCTTCTATTTGGAGTGCAATTTATAAAAAGAGCTTTTTGGATGAAAACGGTATAAAATTTCTGGAAACTGCGGGTGCAAGTTTTCAAGACACGTCTTTTTCTTTCAAAACTTTTGTTTGCGCAAAAAGATTAATGTTTACTTCAAAAGCATATATGTACTACAGACAGGATAATATGAAATCTTCAATTTATGCTAAAGATAAAGTTTACAATATATGTATTGAATGGGATGATATTTCCGAGTTTTTAGATAACAGACCTCAAATAAAGAAAATTGTTAATCAGGTTAAACTCTCCACGCAATTTAACGCATACAGATGGAATCTTATAAGGATTGATGATATTTACAAAGATGCTTTTATTGAAAAATATTATCAAACTTTCAAAAAATATTTTGAAAACAATGATCTGAAAAAAGATTTTTACATAAAAGCAAGTAAAAAAGAACTAAATCTGCTTTTAAAAGATAAAAAAGAATACAGAAAATACATAGATAAAATTGCAAAAAAATATCAAAACAAGTTAAACCGAAGAAAAATGTTTTCAATAAGGATTAACTTATCACGAATAAGCATCGTGCTTTTTGGAAAACAGTTTCTGGAGCTGGGTTAATGGCAAAAGTATCAGTAATAGTTCCGATATATAACTCCGAACAATACTTAAGGCAGACGCTCGACAGTATTGTAAAACAAACTATGCCCGATTTGGAAATAATCCTTGTTGATGACGGTTCAACCGATAAAAGTGCGCAAATTATTAATGAATATGCCCGAAATGATAAAAGAATTGTTTCCTTATACCATTCTAACTGCGGTTTGGGTAAAACCATCAATGCAGGGTTAAATATTGCCTGCGGAGAATATATCGGAATTGTTGAAGCGGATGATTTTATAGCTCTTGATATGTATGAAAATTTATATAAAATTGCAAAGAAATATAATTCCGATATTGTTAAATCTGCTTATTTCGATAACTTGCAGTCAAAAGAAGAACAAAGAGTTTTAAAAATTGAGTGGGACAAGAATATCCCCCAAGATAAATGCTTTAATATCAAAGATTGCGGGTTGTTTCTTCGCTATCATCCGAGCGTTTGGTCTTGCATTTATAAAAAAGAGTTTTTAAATAATAATGCCGTAAGATATCCCGAGCTTTCGGGTGCAAGCTGGGCGGATAATCCTTTTCAGGTTAAAACAATGTGTCTTGCGCAAAAGATAAACTACACTTCTAATGCTTATTATTATTACAGAAGAATATACAAATGCGATTCCGAAGCTTTGAGCGATTATAAAATACCGTTTGAAAGAGCTTTTGAAATACATGACTGGTTAAAGAAAAATAAAATTTACGATAAAGAAATTTTAGTAAATTTGTATTTAAGAGAGCTTTCTTATATAAAAATAGTTCTGGGAATGAAAAAAAACATTGATATTGCTGATTGTTTAAGCCTTATAAAAAGGCTCTTAGGCGAAATGAATGCGGATTATATTTTTAATTCAAAAACAATAAAAGAAAAGGATAAAAAGCTTTTTTCACGGCTTTTAAAAAATCCTTTGTATGTTCGAAAGTCTATTTTAATGACAAATGCAAGAAAAAATTTAATAAGTTTCCGCTATAATAAAAATGAGAAAAGAATAGTTTTTCTCGGCAAAACAATATTTAAACAAAGTAAGGAGATGCAAATTTGAAAACAATTTTAATAACTGGTGCTACGGGCTTTATCGGTTCAAATTTATGCTCAAAATTAATTGAGGATGAAAATAATAACATTATTGCTGTTGATAACAACTATACGGGAACATTGGAAAATGTCAGAGAAATAGCAGACAACGGAAGGTTTAAATTTATTGAACATGATATTATAAATCCTTTAAACATTGATGAAAAAATAGATGAAATATACAATCTGGCATGTCCTGCTTCTCCTGTGGCATATCAAGGCGAAAAAGCGGTTTTTACAACAAAAACCTGTGTTTTAGGTGCGCTTAATATGCTGGAGCTTGCTAAGAAAAATAATGCAAAAATTCTGCAATCTTCGACAAGCGAAGTATACGGCGAGCCCCTTGTTCATCCGCAGGTTGAATCCTACAGAGGAAACGTTAATCCTATAGGCATAAGAGCTTGTTACGACGAAGGAAAAAGATGTGCGGAAAGTTTGTTTTTTGACTATCACAGGCTATACGGCGTAAGAATTAAAGTTATTCGCATATTTAACACCTACGGTCCAAAGATGGACCCTAACGACGGCAGAGTTGTTTCCAATTTTATTTGTCAGGCTCTAAAAGGAGAAGATTTGACAATATACGGCGACGGCTCTCAAACACGTTCATTCTGTTATATAGATGATTTAATCGAAATTATAATAAAAGTTATGGCGTCGGGTGATGATTTTACCGGCCCTGTCAACACGGGCAATCCCTCGGAATTTACTGTAAAAGAGCTGTCCGAATTGGTTATTCAAAAGGTAGGCAAGATAAACGGCAAAAATTTAAAGGTAATATATAAAGAGTTGCCGAAGGATGACCCCACTCAAAGAAGACCCGACATTACTCTTGCAAAAAATGTCTTTAATTGGGAACCGAAAATAATGCTGAATGAAGGACTGGATAAAACAATCGAGTATTTTTCAAAAAGATTGGCTTTAGAAACAAAAATATTGACTAATGTATAGAAAAGGATAAAAAAATGAATGTATGCGTAATCGGAACAGGATATGTCGGACTTGTTGCAGGTACTTGTCTTGCCGAAATGGGAAATGATGTAATTTGCGTTGATAACGATATAGATAAATTAATGAAATTGCAAAACGGGATAATCCCGATATATGAACCCGGCTTGGAAGAATTAATAAAAGCTAACGTGTCTGAAGGAAGGCTTATTTTCAGCTCCGATATTCGCAATTCCGTTGCAAAATCTTTAATTTGCTTTATTGCTGTCGGAACTCCTCAAGGAGAGGACGGAAGTGCCGATTTAAAATATGTCAGACAAGTTGCAAAATCAATCGGCGAATCAATTCAAAATTATACAGTTGTTGTTGACAAATCAACCGTTCCTG
>CANQAW010000076.1 GCA_947589525.1 Candidatus Gastranaerophilales bacterium | reverse complement strand
GATTATGCAATAGCTCATAATCCTAATTTATCCGTTTCTCAAGAAAGAATTAAAGCTTCTAAAGCAGGCATAGGAGAAGCAAGGTCAAGTTATGCACCTCGATTATTCGGCAGAGTGAATTACAACCATGACAACAACCACGGCACAAGAATAATTAATTCGCAAAGCAATTCCTTAGGTTTTAACGTGGGGATTTCAGAGATGATTTGGGATTTTGGCAGAACTACAGCCAAAATTAATATGTCAAAATATGACCTTTTATCAGCTCAATATGATTACGATTATGATATTTTAAATGTTGTTTATAATGTAAAAATAAACTACTACAAGGTTTTACAGGCGTTAGCTTCGTTAGATATATATGAACAATATGTCCGCATTCAAAGATTAAACTATGAACGTACAAAAGCGATGTTTGATGAGGGCTTAAAATCAAAAATTGATGTTGTTAACGCACAAGTTAATTTAACGGACGCTAAAATTCAGCTTGTTGAGGGGCAAAAACAACTGGAGCTTGCCATAGTTGAGCTTCAAAATTCAATGTATTATCAGGAGGATGAGGGTTTTATTGTTAAAAATACCGAAAACTTTAACTTCTTAAAAGCTGATTATAAAAGAAAAATTGAAAGCATAACTCAAATAACTCCCCGCGAAGAAGTCTTTAAAAAGACTCCTGACGGGCTTATAATGTTAACTTCGGGAATTGAACATAAAGATATTATTCAGGATTTTGAATTTAAACCTTTAACAATTACACGTCAGGAAGCTGTTAAAGACGCGCTTGAACTTCGCCCCGATTTAAAAGCGTCCGAAATGCTTGCCCTCGTTCAGGAAGAATCTTTAAAATCAATCAAAAGGCAATATGCGCCTGAAATAGATGCTGAACTTAGCTGGGGATATACCAAAAGCGAATCAACTTATTCTTCTCCCTTGCAATTAGGCGCAAGTATGGCTATCGGAACGGTTAATCCTTACGGTATTCACTATCAGGTTAAAGAGGGCGAAGCTTATTTGGATATTGCATATCATAATATTAACATTGCTAAATCCGATATTTCTTGGGAAGTTCAAGCAAATTATATCAATATGCGCCAATTAGAGCGCAAAGTTCCTTTAATGAATTCAAAAGTCAAAGCAACATTAGAAAACTTTGAACTGGCAGACGGTCGTTACAGCGTCGGGTTAAATAACTATGTTGAACTTCAAGACGCGCTTACAAATTATAACACTTCGCAGTTAAATTTTGTTGATACGGTATTTCAATATAATGTAGCAAGAGAAACTCTTTTAAAATCAATGGGGGTTAGATGAAAAAAAGGTATATAATCGCACTTTGTGCCTGCTTGGCTATAATAATTTTAGTTTTTACGGCTTTTAGACAAAATGCCGTAAAATATGTTACAAAAGAAGTTACTAAAGAAACTTTAAGCGAATATGTCGAAGCTTCGGGTACAATTAAACCCATAAATACGATTGCGGTAGGTACGCAAGTTTCAGGAACGGTTGCAAAAATCTATGTTGATTTTAACTCTCAGGTTAAAAAAGGGCAATTGCTTGCAGAGCTTGACCCCTCGCTTTTTCAGGCAAACGTTGACCAATCAAGAGCAAGATTAAATAATGCAAAAGCAAATTGCGATAAAATTAAAGCAACTCTTGACTATAAAAGAAATAACTACGAAAGATATAAACACTTATATCAAAAAAATTACGTTTCAAGAGATGATGTAGAGCTTGCGCAAGCTAACTATCTTCAAACAAAAGCCGAATATCAGGCTTCTTTAGCTGAAGTTAAAGCGCAAAGCGCAACTTTGAATAATAATTTAACAAATTTAGGCTATTCAAAAATATCCTCTCCCGTTGACGGAACGGTTATTTCAAGAGCGGTTGATGTCGGGCAGACGGTCGCTGCGAGTTTTAATACTCCGACATTATTTGAAGTAGCCAAAGATTTAACTAAAATGCACATTGAAACAAGCGTATCGGAAGCAGATATCGGAAAAATAAAAATCGGACAAAAGGTTCAATACACGCTGGACGGATATCAGGATAAGACTTTTGAAGGTGTTGTAACGCAGGTTAGATTGGCTTCCACTACAACAAACAATGTCGTAACTTATACGGTTATAATTTCCGTCGATAATACCGAAGGTTACGCAATCCCGGGGATGAGCGCCAATGTTTCGATTTTAACAAACGAAGTTAAAGATGCGCTTTGCGTTCCTAATGTCGCTCTTAAATTCAGCCCCGAAACGGACGGCAAAAAATATGAAAAACAAGGAGTTTGGATTTTAACTAAACAAGGTCTTAAAAGATATGATGTAGAGCTTGGCATATCGGATGATACTAAAGTGCAGATTATATCTAAAGATATAAAAGAAAAAGATAAAGTAGTTATAGCAACTTCTGGCGGAAAGAAAAAAGCTAAAAATAACTCAATGAGAAGACCTCCGTTGTAAGGGCGAATATGGCATTAATAGAAGTTAAAAACGCAGTTAAAACTTATCAAATGGGCGAAGAAACTTTCTATGCCCTGCATGGCGTATCTTTTTCAATTGAAAAAGGGGAGTTTGTTGCAATAATGGGTACGTCAGGCTCGGGCAAATCCACCTGCATGAATATGTTAGGCGCACTTGACAGACCCACTTCGGGCGAATACTATTTAGACGGAGTTGATGTCTTTTCTCTAAATTCCAATCAATTATCCGATATACGCAACAACAAAATCGGTTTTGTTTTTCAAGGTTTTAACCTTATTTCAAGAACTTCTGCGATTGATAATGTCTGTCTGCCTATGATTTATAAAGGTATAGCCGAGCAGGAAAGATATAAAAGAGCCAGAGAAGCTCTTAAAATCGTAGGTTTGGAAAAAAAGGAAAACAATCTTCCCTCTCAAATGTCAGGCGGTCAACAGCAAAGAGTTGCAATAGCACGTGCCATTGTAAACGATGCTCCTCTGATTTTAGCGGATGAACCTACGGGAAACTTAGATACCAAAACAAGTATAGATGTTATGGAATTTTTTGTTAATTTGAATAAAGAATTCGGAAAAACAATTGTTTTAGTAACTCACGAACCGGATATTGCCCAATATACGAAAAGAATAATTAAATTTAAAGACGGAAAAATTGTTTCCGACCTTTTAAAAGAAGATTGGGAAAAACAAAGAACAAAAGAAACATAAAAATGTTTTTGTGTTAGACTATATTTTAAGAGTCATCAAAGGAAATTTCAATGAAAATTCAACCGGTTATTTTTGATTCTTTTAATAATCATAAAACAAAAAATGTGAAAAATAATTTTATATCTTTTGGTTTAAAAAGCGACGTTTTTGAAGTACAAAAAGCCAAAAAAAGCCCAATTGACAGGTTTTTGGAATTTTTTGCGCTTAATAAAACCGAAAACCCCGATAAAATAATAAATCGAAAAATAAATGATAATGTTAAAGATGTTTTAAAAGCTTCAAAAGTATATAAAAATGTTTATGCAAAAAAACAATATTCATTAGCAAAAACGGCAATCACAATTGCAAGACAGAACCATTTTCAAACCTATACGCACTTTAACAGCGATAATGACCAGAGGTTAATATTTTTTAATATTAATAAAGAACTTCAAATGCCGGAAATTATGTCCGTAATTGCCATGAAAGAGGCAATGGCTACAAAAAGGTCATATAATTTTTATCATGGCTTTGCCTGCTGGGCAGTGAAAGATTATACACAACAAAACATTACGACAGATATGCTTTTAAACCGCGGAAATTTGACAGCTGTTAAAATCACGAATTTAAATAATAAAAATGCTCAAAAATATATCTATACAACCGAAGGATTATATTTTTACGACGCCGATACCGATGCTAAAGGTAATATAATAAAGCCTAAAGTTATATTAAATTATAATTCCAAAAACCCCGAAAAAAATGAATATATATCTTTAAATTCGGAAGGATTATTTGAAATATATTCGATAAATCCCAAAACAAACAATTGGGAGCTTAGGGAAATGATTAACAATATTGACCTTGAAGAAATTGATTGATAGAATAATTGTGACTTTATGATAGATTTTAAATCAACTTTAAAAATTGCTCTAAATTCTCTAAAAGTAAACAAAATGCGATCTGCGCTTACTTCATTAGGGATTATTATCGGCGTGGGCGCTGTTATTGTTATGCTTGCGATTGGTTCGGGCGCAAATAAAAAAGTTCAGGAAAATATGGAGTCAATGGGTTCAAATCTCCTTACAATCCGCTCGGCAACGGCTAAAACAGGCGGGGTTTCAATGGGGTTCGGTACAAAGCCGACTTTGAGCTTAAAAGACGCTAAAGCTATCAAAAAACAAGCACGAGGAGTTGAAGCGGTTTCGGGTGTTTTAAATTCTTCAAAACAAGTTATGTACGGAAATCAAAACTGGCAAACTTCAATTTACGGGATTGAAAACGCTTATCTGTATATAAAAAACTATGAAATACAATCAGGTCATTCTTTTACTATGGATGATAACCTTAATGCTTCAAAAGTCGCAATAATCGGTACAACGGTTGAAAAAGAGCTTTTTGGAGATGTTAATTCAATAGGTAAAACAATAAGAGTAGGAAATGTTCCTTTTAAAATAATAGGGACTTTAAAATCCAAAGGTCAAATGGGTCCGATGGACCAAGACGATTTAATTTTTATCCCGATTACAACCGCTCAAAGAAAAGTTTTCGGAACGGATTTCCCCGGTTCCGTTAATCAAATTATAGTTAAAGCAAAATCTCTTGAAGATTCAAACACTGCGCAAAGCGATATAACGGAAATTTTAAGAACAAGACACAATTTAGGCAAAACGCAGGAAAACGATTTTGATATCAGAAACAGCGCAGAATTTCAAGAAAAAATGAAATCAACGGTCAGAACTTTTGCAATTCTGCTTGCTTCAATTGCTTCCGTTTCGCTTGTGGTTGGCGGAATCGGGATTATGAATATAATGTTGGTTTCGGTTACCGAAAGAACAAAAGAAATCGGCATTCGTATGGCAATAGGCGCTCGTGCGCAGGATATCAGAGCACAGTTTTTAATTGAAGCGCTGGTTTTATCTTTGCTTGGCGGGTTAATCGGAGTTGTTGCGGGGATAGTAATAGCGCTTTTAATCGGTGCATTTTTTGATACAACCATTTTAATAACTCTGCCCCCGATACTTTTATCTTTTGGTTTTTCGGGGCTTGTCGGAATTGGTTTTGGCTATTATCCCGCTTATAAGGCTTCTCTTTTAAATCCGATTGACGCTTTAAGATATGAATAATTACAAATTATGAAGTTTTTTGAAGACAATATTAACAAAATCTTTTGTTTGAATTACAATATTATTAAGGTTGAGATAAAATGTTGAAGCTTGGAAAAAGAACGAAAATAAAGATATAGTGGCAAGAAAAAAAGGAAAGCTTTATTGCTTTCCTTTTTTTTAAGAAATTTAGATATGAAAAAAGAATTTATAGGAAAAATTGAACAAATAGAAAAAATATCATCCGACGCTTTTAAAATGGTTATTTTATCGGATTTACAAAGTGTAAAATGCGGTCAATTTATCTCAATTCTTTGCGAAAATAAAACGCTTCGCCGTCCTTTCTCGATTGCTGATTTTGAAAAAGAAGCAAATCAAAGCTTAACCACTATTTTATTTAAAATAAAAGGGCAGGCAACAAACTATCTGAAATCTCTTAAAATCGGCGATAGTGTTGATTTTCTTGCGCCTTTGGGAAACGGTTTTGAAATTGATAATAAAAAAGCTCTTTTAATAGGTGCAGGTATCGGGATTGCTCCAATGCTGTTTTTAAAAAAAGAGCTGAATAAAAGAAACATTGAAAATTATTTAATAACGGGCTTTAAATCACGGCAGGAGGTTATTAAAGGAAGCGACAGAACAATTATCGGGGGAACTGTCTTAGATTATATTGAAGAAGAAATTAAAAATCAAAAGCCTCAAACAGTATATTGCTGTGCTCCGACGGTTGTTTTAAAAGGGGTGGATAATATTACAAGAAAACACAATTTAAAAACTTATCTGGCGCTTGAAAAGGTAATGGCTTGTTCAATAGGCGTTTGCAGAGGGTGCGTTATAAAATTAATCAAAGATAAAAAAATCGCAAACTATTCCGTATGCAAAGACGGCCCTGTGTTTTTAGGGGGTGAAATTATATGGGAATAGAAAATTTAAAAACAACCCTTAAAAACGAAAAAACCGGCAATTCGCTTATTTTAAAAACTCCCCTAATCGGAGCTTCGGGGACTTGGGGCTATAATGTTGAATATCAGGATTATGTTGATTATAAATACTTAGGGGCAATTTCAACAAAAGGAATAACTCTTGAAGAAAGATTAGGCAATGTCGGGGAGAGGATTTTTGAAGTTTTTGGCGGTTTGATTAACAGAATCGGGCTTGAAAATGTCGGAATAGAAGCTTTTATATCCGACAAACTTCCGATTTTAAAGGAAAATAACATAGATTTTCTTTTAAATATTGCGGGAAACACTATTGAAGATTATGAAAAACTTGCTCTTATTGCTCAAACTAACAATATAAAAGCTCTTGAGGTAAATGTTTCCTGTCCGAATGTTAAAAAAGGATGTTTAGAATTCGGGTTAAATCCGGAAAGTTTATATTTTCTTATTTCAAAGATAAGAAAAGTTTACGAAGGATTTTTGATTATTAAATTATCCCCCAACACTCAAGATATTAAATCTCTTGCAACTGCCGTAGAATCGGCAGGTGCTGATTGTATCAGCGCAATTAATACCCTGAGGGGTCTGGGAGTTAAAATAGATTATATTAACAACAAATTTTATAAAAAAACCGTTCAAGGCGGTTTATCGGGAACATGCATTAAGCCTGTTGCTTTGTATATGGTAAATCAAATATCTTCTGCGGTTAAAATCCCCGTTATGGCAATCGGAGGGATATCAAAATTGTCTGATTTATTTGAATTTATGGCAGTCGGAGCAAGTGCTTTTCAAATTGGAACGGCAAATTTTTCAAATCCATCCGTAATTGAAGATTTAGCAATTGAGTTAAGCGAATTTATGCAAAAAAATAACTATAAAACATTTGATGATTTAAAAAAGGATATAAAAAATGGATAAAATAGATGTTAAAGAACTCTTAATTAAATACGAGGGACTTTTATCGGGGCATTTTTGCCTAACTTCGGGGCTTCATTCCGATACTTATTTTCAATGTGCAAAATTATACCAGCACCCTGATGTTGTTGAAAAATTAGCGTATAGCTTAGCTCAACAATTAAAAGAGATTGATTTTGATACGATTGTAGCGCCTGCAATCGGAGCTGTAATTTTCGGTTACGAAGTTGCCCGTCAAGCAGGAAAAAGAAATCTTTTTGTTGAAAGAAAAGATAATATAATGCAATTAAGGCGCGGATATAAAATTGAAAAAGGCGAGAGAATAGTAATAATTGAAGATGTTATTACAACCGCAAGAACAATATTTGAAACTCAAGAGGCAATTAAAGAATTTGACCCCGCAGTTAAGGGAGTCGGCTGTATTGTAGATAGGACGCAGGGGAAACTCGATGATAAATTTAAAATTTATTCTTTGTTAAAATCCTCTCCCGTTACATACGAGCCCTCTAATTGCCCTTTGTGCAAGCAAGGAATTGAACTTGTTAAACCCGGAAGCAGAAAATAATAAGGAAAAAATATGAAACATTTACTAGATGCCAAAAGTCTTACAAAAGAAGATATAAATCAAATATATTTCAGAGCGAACGAATTTGAAAAAGGCATGCGCAGAGCAAATCATTCAAATGC
>CANQAW010000075.1 GCA_947589525.1 Candidatus Gastranaerophilales bacterium | reverse complement strand
AAGTGAATTTTCCTGATGTCCGCCATGCAACAAAGGTTCAAACAAATTGCCCTTCTTAACATACATTGCTCCGACTCCCTTGGGAGCATGAAATTTATGACCTGAAATCGAATAAAAATCAATATCGGTATTATCCAAAGCAATATCAAACTTTCCCGCAGCTTGAACACCGTCCGAGAAAAATTTAGTATCTTTGTTTATTTTTTTTACTTCACGTGCAATATCACAAACAGGATAAATTGCCCCTGTTTCATTATTGGCATTCATTACGGAAACCAATAGCGTATTTGAATTAACTTTTGATAAAAGCTCTTCAATATTTAATTCACCTTTATCGTTGACCCCGATATAATCGATTTTAAAGCCTTTTTTTTCTAAAAATTCGCAAACCGACAACACACAGGGGTGCTCAACTTTGGTTGTTATAATATGCTTTTTTTCTTGTGTTGAATATTTCTCAATCACACCTTTAATAATTGTATTTGCACTTTCCGTTGCGCAGGAAGTAAAAATAATCTGTTTAGACTCGCTTACTCCCAGCAGTTCAGAGGTTTCAATTCTTGCCCGTTCAATTGCTTTGGCGCTTTCATGTGCGCTATCATACATACTTGAAGGATTGGCATAGTTTTTCTCAAAATAAGGAAGCATTTTTTCAACAACCTCAGGGGCGGTCTTTGTTGTTGCATTATTATCCAAATACACAGCGTTCATATTTATAACCTTCGTTTTTATACATCAATAACATTAATTGAATTATCGACAAGCTCTCTCAACTTAAACTCCACAAAATTTTTAAGAGTTTTTTTAGCGTTAACACAGCTTGAACATTGCCCTTGTAATTTAACATAAACATCATTATCCTTAACATCGATAAGCTCAATCCCGCCTAAATCCTTTTCAAGCTCGGGCGCAATTACGGTTTCTATAATATTGCTTATTTTAACTATCTTTTGTATGGGAGTAAGGGGCTTTTTCTCGTCATTATTTTTAACGTTTTCATTTATTATATTTAAAATTGCGCTTCTGCATCTTCCGCAGGCAAGACCTGCAGAAGTTAATTTTGAAACATCTTCAAAAGTTCTTGCTCCTTTATGAACCGCCTCGACTATTTCTTTTTCGCTTACGGAAAAACAATGGCAGATTATCTTTGAACCTTCTTTTTCTTCATCTTCTTCAAAAGCTTCATATTCGCCAAAGTAATTTTTAAGGGCATCTTCCAAAGCTTCTCTTCCCATAACGGAGCAGTGCATTTTCTCGGGCGGAAGTCCGTCCAGTGCGTCCGCTATTTGTTTATTTGTAATTTTTTTTGCTTCGTCTAAAGATTTTCCTATAATCATTTCGGTTAAAATACTGCTTGCGGCAACCGCTGAACCGCATCCGAAAGTTTGAAATTTGGCATCGGTTATAATATTATTATCTATTTTTAAATATAATTTTAATTTATCACCGCAGGAAAGCGCTCCCGCTTCTCCTATTGCATCGGCATTTTCAATAGAGCCTACATTTCTGGGGTTTTTAAAATGGTCTTTAACTTTGTCTGAATATTCCCACATTTTTAACATCCTTTTAGCTACAAAAATTATTATAAATCAAAAATCACTCTTGTATATGAGAAAAAAAATAATAATTAAGTGCATAATATAATTATGGAAAATTTTAACTACAATTCATTAACCGATAAACTAAAACAAGACGGCATTATTCAAGATGCCGATGAAAATTTTTTTAAAAAAATGAAATCTGAAATAGTAACCGAAGAATATCACGAAGAAGTTAAAATCGAACAAAACAAAAACGAAAACGTTAATCCCGTAAAAAGAAGAATTAACGAATACGATTTGGATTTAATAAGAAATGCGGGTTTTAATTCAAATAAATACACGCAATCGCCCTTTAAAACCTTCATAAATATTATAAATTTTAAAAAAACGAACAAAACAAGCTACGGATTTTACGAAATGATTTTAAGTAAATTTTTTCCGAAAATTTACAGCGCAAAATTAATTAAAAAAACTATTTCCAAAATATTTGAACTGGATATTGATGCTAAAACTCTTCTTGATAAAACAATTCCATACGGAGAAAATAACACCAGATACGAAGATTTAATCAAATATTTAAATTGTGCAAACGAATTGCAGACAAAATTAAAAAAGAAAATAAGCTAAACGGTTTCGTCGAAATTTAATCCTTCATAACTTTGAAGCATTTTTTTCAAATTTCTTCTTCCCGAAAATGCGTTTTTATTTGATAAAGCTTGTTCATAAAGCATATTTAATTTTGATGTAATAAACAATTCGGAATTATCACAGCAAGTTCTCTTAGTAAATAAACTTACATTATTATTAACTATATTATAATTAATTCCGTTGATTCTCATTACACTACCTAATTTTCGCACATTTTGTATTATACTTAAATAAGCTGAAATGTCAAGATTGCCAGATATTAGAAGCAACTTTACAAAAATTTACACTTATTTTTCTTTTTCTAATATAAATAAACGATTTATTTATTTTTTTGTTTGTTTTAACGCATATTTATTTTTTTAAATATAGAACACATTAATAAAAAAAGTTCAAAAATTAAGTGCTTGCTTATTTTACACGATTTTTTAAAAAATTCAAGTGTTTTGTAAAATTTTGTTAAGCTAAAATCTTGACCCTTACGTTTCAGCCCATATAATTAATTTAGTCTAAAATGTTGCATTATGGCAAAAAATCGTTTTATGCCCGCAACAGCTGAAAGACAAGCAAACAACATTAAAATTTTAATATACGTAAATACATATAATTAGAGGTACTTAGATGACAGCAACAAAAAAAGCAAGCCGTGTTACTCCCTGCGGGATTCCAGCAACTCGACTTAAAGATTTACCTGATTTAATCGAAGTTCAAAAAAAATCATTTGAGCAATTCTTAAAAGAAGGTTTAAAAGAAGAGTTACTATCGTTCAGCCCTATTAAAGATTATACGGGCAGATTAGAATTGCACTTCTTGCCCAACTATACTTTCGATAAACCAAAATATACAATCGAAGAAGCAAGAATTCACGATGCTACTTATGCAAAACAGCTTAGAGTCATGATGCGTTTAGTTAACCGTGACTCCGGGGAAATCAAAGAACAGGAAGTCTACATCGGCGATATTCCTACTATGACCGATAAAGGTACTTTTATTGTTAACGGTGCCGAACGTGTTATAGTTTCTCAAATTGTCCGCTCTCCCGGTATCTATTATAAAAAAGAAGTTTCTCCCACGGGAAAACGTTTATATAACGCAACTTTAATCCCCAACCGAGGTGCTTGGTTAAAGATAGAAACGGATTCTAACGATATAGTCTATGTTAAAATAGATAAAAACAGAAAAATTTTAGCGACCACTCTGTTAAAAGCATTGGGAATTACCCCCGCAGAAATGGAATCTTTATTTACACACTTTGATTTCTTAAAGAAAACGTTGGATAAAGATACCGCAGCAACCACGGATGAAGCTTTGGTCGAAGTTTATAAAAAACTGAGACCCGGAGACCCTGCTACTCCCGCAGGCGGGCGCAGTATCTTGGAAGCAAGATTTTTTGATGAAAAGAAATACGATATAGGTCGTGTAGGTCGTTATAAATTAAATAAAAAATTAGGATTAAACTTACCTGAAACTCAAAGAACAATCACCGTTCAAGATATCGTTGCAGGTATTGAATATTTAATCAATTTAACCTACGACGAAGGAACGCTTGACGATATCGACCATCTGGGCAACAGAAGAATACGCTCGGTCGGAGAACTTTTACAAAACCAATTCAGAGTAGGTTTATCAAGAATTGAAAGAATAGTTAAAGAAAGAATGACTCTTCAAGACTCTGAAACTTTAACACCTTTAAATCTTTTAAACACAAAACCTCTGGTTGCTTCCTTAAAAGAGTTTTTCGGTTCTTCTCAATTATCCCAATTTATGGACCAAACAAACCCGCTTGCGGAATTAACTCACAAACGCCGTATTTCAGCTTTAGGACCCGGCGGTTTGATGAGAGAAAGAGCAGGTTTTGCCGTTCGTGATATTCACCCTTCGCACTACGGAAGACTTTGCCCCGTAGAAACACCCGAAGGCCCGAACGCAGGTTTGATTAACTCTCTTGCAACACATGCCAGAGTTAACGATTACGGTTTTATTGAAACACCTTTCTTTGTCGTTAAAGACGGTCAAGTGACTGATGAAGTTCACTATTTAACGGCGGATGAAGATGAAAACTACCGTGTAGCACCTGCCGATATCGAATTAACAAAAGACAGAAAAATAAAAGAAGCTTATGTACCCGTAAGATACAGAAGCGAATTTACTATGGTTGAAGCAACAAAAGTTGACTATGTCGGTGTTTCGCCAATTCAAATCATCTCTGTTGCAACATCTCTAATCCCGTTTATTGAACACGATGACGCAAACCGTGCATTAATGGGTTCTAACATGCAACGTCAAGCAGTTCCTCTTTTGGTTACTCAAAGACCGGTTGTAGGAACAGGTCTTGAAGCACGTGTTGCAAAAGACTCGGGAATGGTTGCAGTATCAACGGTTGACGGTACGGTTGTTAAAGTTATGGGTGAAGAAATCCACATCAAAGATAAAAAAGGAAACATTCACCAATATCAGCTTTTAAAATATGTCCGTTCAAACCAAGACACCTGCATTAACCAAAAACCGATAGTATCCGAAGGCGACACCGTTAAAGAAGGCGACGTTATAGCAGACGGCGCTTCAACAAATTCGGGCGAGCTTTCTTTAGGTAAAAACGTTTTAGTTGCTTATATGCCTTGGGAAGGTTACAACTACGAAGATGCTATCCTGTTATCGGAAAGATGCGTCTATGATGACGTATTTACTTCGCTTCACATTGAAAAACTTGAAATTGACGCACGTCAAACAAAATTAGGACCGGAAGAAATCACTCGTGAAATCCCGAATGTTTCCGAAGATTCCATAAGACACTTAGATGAAAGAGGAATTGTAAGAATAGGCGCAAGAGTATACGCAGGTGATGTATTGGTCGGAAAAATTACTCCTAAAGGCGAATCCGAACATCCGCCCGAAGAAAAATTATTACGTGCGATATTTGCCGAAAAAGCACGTGACGTTAAAGATAATTCTCTTCGTGTTCCCCATGGAGAAGGCGGCAGAGTAGTTGACGTTAAAGTATTTGACAGAGAAAAAGGTGATGAACTTCCCCCCGGAGCAAATACGGTTATAAGAGTTTATATCGCTCAAAAACGTAAAGTATCCGTTGGTGATAAACTTTCGGGACGTCACGGAAACAAAGGTATTGTTTCAAGAATATTACCAAAAGAAGATATGCCGTTTTTACCCGACGGAACTCCCGTTGATATAGTTTTAAATCCTCTGGGCGTACCTTCACGTATGAACGTTGGTCAAACTTATGAACATTTGCTTGGTCTTGCTTCTTATCTGACAGGCAACCACTACGAATCTCCTCTGTTTGACGAAATGTACGGCGCTAACCAATCCGAAATGAACACAAAAGCCGAACTTTTAAAAGGTATTAAAGAAAAAGGTATAGACTGGGTCAGAGAAGACGGAAAAGTAACTCTGTATGACGGCAGAACGGGTGAACCTTTTGATGAACCTATCGCTGTCGGTATTTCATATATATTAAAACTTGTCCACTTGGTTGACGATAAAATCCACGCTCGTTCAACAGGTCCTTATTCACTTGTTACGCAACAACCTTTAGGCGGTAAGGCGCAATTCGGCGGACAAAGATTTGGTGAAATGGAAGTTTGGGCGCTTGAAGCATACGGCGCTGCCTATACGCTTCAAGAAATGTTAACAATAAAATCGGATGATGTTAACGGTCGTTCTCGTGCCTATGAAGCAATAGTCAAAGGCGACAACATTCCTCGCCCCGGTATTCCCGAATCATTTAAAGTTTTGGTTCGTGAACTTCAAAGTATCGGCTTGGATATAGCAGTATCTAAAAAGGGCGGAGAAGAAGTTGATTTAATGTCCGATTCGGATGATTTAAGAAAATCGGCACCTAAAAGAGTGCTGTCTGACCTTGATTCGGAACTTTTAAATATCGACTTTTTCGATACAGGCGCAAGCTTTAAAGACTAATAGTTTAAAGATTATTAATATCAAAGGAGAATAAATGTCTACAAGTATTGATTATTTTGATTATATAAGAATTTCAATCGCATCGCCCGAAAGAATTCTAAAATGGTCATACGGGGAAGTTACAAAGCCCGAAACAATTAACTACAGAACGCTAAAACCCGAAAGGGACGGTTTGTTCTGCGAAAAAATCTTTGGACCGACAAAAGACTGGGAATGTTTTTGCGGAAAATACAAACGAGTTCGTCATAAAGGCATCATCTGCGAAAGATGCGGTGTCGAAGTTACGGATTCTAAAGTCCGTCGCCACAGAATGGGACACATCAAACTTGCTGCTCCCGTTTCTCATATCTGGTTTTTAAAAGGAATTCCTTCTTATCTTGGCTTACTTTTAGATATGACTTTAAAAGACTTGGAACAAATTATCTATTTTAACAACTATGTTGTAGTGGATGGGGCAGATTCGCCCTTCAAAAAATTCCAGCTTCTGACAGAAGAAGAATACGAAGACTTTATAATGGAAAACGAAGATTCTAAATTAAAAGTAGGAATTGGCGCTGAAGTTATTAAAGAACTGCTTAGTGAAATTAATCTTGAAGAATTGGCTAACGAAATAAGAACGGAATTGGATTCCGCAGGCGGTTCGGTTCAAAAAAGAGCAAAATTAATCAAACGTTTAAGATTAATTGAAAGCCTTATTGAATCGGGAACAGAACCTACATGGTTTGTAATGGACGTATTACCCGTTACGCCTCCGGATCTTAGACCCATGGTTCAATTAGACGGCGGAAGATTTGCAACATCCGACTTAAATGATTTATACAGACGTGTAATCAACAGAAACAATCGTTTACTTCGTCTTTTGGAAATGGGCGCACCCGAAATTATCGTCAGAAACGAAAAAAGAATGCTTCAAGAAGCGGTGGATGCCTTAATTGATAACGGCAGACGAGGAAGAACGGTTGTAGGCCCGAATTCAAGACCGCTAAAATCGCTATCAAACATTATTGAAGGTAAACAAGGTCGTTTCAGACAAAACTTATTAGGTAAACGTGTAGACTACTCGGGACGTTCGGTTATCGTTGTAGGTCCTCAGCTGCAGTTAAATCAATGCGGTTTGCCTAAAGAAATGGCAATTGAATTATTTAAACCTTTCGTAGTTAATAAATTAATCGAAAGAGGCTTAGTTCAAAACATTAAATCCGCTAAAAAGAAAATCGAACGTTCGGAAGCAATCGTTTGGGATATTTTGGAAGAAGTGGTCGACGGACACCCCGTTATGTTAAACCGTGCTCCAACCTTACACAGACTGGGTATTCAGGCTTTTGAACCCGTACTGGTTGAAGGAAGAGCAATTCAGCTTCATCCTCTGGTTTGTACCGCTTTCAACGCCGATTTCGACGGCGACCAAATGGCGGTTCACGTACCTTTGTCTATCGAAGCTCAAGCGGAAGCAAGAATGTTGATGCTTGCAACAAACAATATCTTAGCTCCTGCAACAGGTAAACCCATTATCACACCTACACAAGATATGGTTTTGGGAATGTATTATCTAACCATTATTAAAGACCAAAATGCACCGATTAAAGGTTATTTCCACGATTTTACAGATGCAATTTCCGCTCATTCAATGGGTGTAATTCAATTGCACGACAAAATCATTGTCAGAGACGAAAACAACAACAGAATTGAAACCACTCCCGGAAGAATAATCTTCAATGAAACGGTTAGAAATTCCGTATTATCTTAAAAATA
>CANQAW010000074.1 GCA_947589525.1 Candidatus Gastranaerophilales bacterium | reverse complement strand
GCTCCTAAAATTTTATCTATTTTTTCTTCTAAATCGGATGTCAAAGGAACTTTTACCGCAATATTATCGCTGTCTATCGGACGGGAAAGATTATCGGGGTGCGAATTTTCAAAATCTATAATTTGATTTTTAATATTTTCCAAATCTTCCGTGCTTAAAGATACTTCGTCATAAGAAGATGAAATCAAGGTTCTTACCGATTTTAAGACAATCGAGGAAAAATCTTCTTTTTTATATTTATTCAAATTTTTATCCAACTGCGAAAATAAAATAAGCGCTAATTCTCTGCTTGCTCGTCTTGCTTGCATGTTTATTCCTTTTTCAAACTATAAAATTAATTATATTTAAAAAATATTCTTTTTGATATAAATTTTAATATTTTTTAAAATTTAAACGCTTGCAAGTTTTGAAACATTTAAAAGAATTTTTCTTACTATGCCTCTTAAAGTATTTGCAATAAATAATTTTTTAAGCGTTTTATAATTAATCTTTTTGAAATTAAATCCTTTTGAAAGGTTTAAAGAGCGCACAAATATTATAACTTGAATTATATCAACGGTTAGGGCAATTATCCTTCGTGCCGTTATAAATTTTCTGTTTGTTAAAATTGAAACAACTTTGTTGATTTTTGAAATAGTATTTTTTATTTTTTTGTTTACCAAAAGAATTAATTCATATATTTCAAAAAGCTTTTGATTTAGCCCGTTAACATGTTTTTCAAGCTCAATTATTTTAACAATTAAAATATAAGTTAAAATAAGTTCTAAAATTATTGATAATACACAAACAAAATCAATCATTTTAAAATTATAATATGTATTTTGATTTTATAACATATACAAATAAACTATTTTGATTTAAAAAATGTCCGAGATGGGAGTCGAACCCACAAGGTTAATACCACATGAACCTGAATCATGCGCGTCTACCAATTCCGCCACTCAGACTCTCTTTTTATTCTACCATAATTATATTTCAATAGCTAAAATTTTTTAATTCTCATTTCTAAAAGTTAATAATCCTTGCATAAAATATAAAAAAGGTATAAAATTTTTTTTATCAACTATCAGTGCGGACAAATTCTTTATTATTAAAAAATTTTTTGCACAAGTGGTCAGATAAAAGTTACAAATTAAAACAAGGAGACCTTAAATGTTTGAAGACAAGACACTGGTTTGCGAAGATTGCGGACAAGAATTTGTTTTTAGCGCAGGTGAACAAGAATTTTATGCTCAAAAAGGGCTTGTAAATACGCCCAAAAGATGTCCCGAATGCAGAAAAGCAAGAAGGAAAAAATCAAGAAGAAAAATGTACGATGCTGTTTGCTCTCAATGCGGAGCGCAAACCAAAGTTCCTTTTAAACCTACCGAAGGAAAAGAAATCTTCTGCAAAGAATGTTTCAAAAAAAGACAAGAGGAACAACAGCAAGAACAATAAAAAACAAAAAGAGATGATTAATTTCATCTCTTTTTTTATAATAAATCCCAGTTAATTTTATCCTTTTTTAAATATTTTTCACACTCTTTAAAATGCCCGCCTGCAATTTGTAAAAAATCTCCGCCCCGATTAACGCTCAAAGGCGACGGATGAGAACATTGCAGAAGCATAACCGAACTTTGAGACAGAATAATCGGATTTCTGGAGTGCAGAAACTTTTTATCTTCTTTGGATTTTACGGCGCTAAAAACCAAATCATGGGCGGAATTACCCCAAAGCATTAAACAAACGGGGCTTGAATTTACAGATAAAATTTTTTTGATTACATCTAAAATAAAAGGTTTCCAGATTTTAAGATTATTTTTTTGACTTTTTTCCTGCTGTTTTTTATCTTCAAATTTTTGAAAAGTTAAAGAAGTGTTTAAAAGCAACACCCCTTGTTTTGCCCAATTGGTCAGGTCGTTTATTTTTTTATCAAAAAGATTTAAATTATATGTTTTATCTATTACTTTAAAAATATTTTGCAAAGATTGCGGGCTTTGTATATCTTTGCTTGAAAAAGCAAGCCCGTGAGCATGGTTTGGGTTCGGATAAGGGTCTTGACCCAAAATAAGAACTTTTAAGTTTTGATAAGAAACAAGCTTTAGAGCATTAAAAATATTTTCCTTTTTAGGGCTTGTCGATAATTCAACCGCCTCAATAATTGAGGGGTTATTTATATATTTTTGAGCTTCGTTTTTATTAAACCAGCCGTTTTTAATTAATATATCAAACTCTTTTTCAAGAAAATCTTTATCCATAGCTTCATTTTAACATATAATAAAATCATGCTTACGGAAGAACTTCTAAATTTAAAAGATGAAATAAAAGCGAAAAATCTTTCTCGCTTTTTTAAAACTAAAAAAGGTCAATATTCATATCACGATAAATTTTTAGGTATAAATGTTCCGAGGTTGCGAAAATTTAGCGAGAAATATTATAACAAAGTCGATTTTGATTATATTTCCGAGATGTTAGATAATGAATACCACGAAATAAGGCTTTGCGCCCTTTTGATAATGGTTTTAATATATGAAAAGACATCTTTTAAAAAAGAAATTTTAAATTTATATCTGAATAATATTAAAAATATAAATAACTGGGATTTGGTTGATTTAACGGCGCATAAGATTATAGGAGCAGATTATATTCAAACAAAAAACCCCGAAATTATAAGAAAACTTGCAAATTCATCAGACCTTTGGGCGCAGAGAATAGCAATCGTTTCTCAATTGAGCGTTGTTAAAGAGGGAGATTTTAAACTATTAATTGAATTATGCGAAAAATTTTTATATACGAAATACGATTTAATTCAAAAGGCAACAGGCTGGCTTTTAAGGGAAGCAGGCAAAAAGATAAAAAAATTCTGTTGGATTTTTTAGATAAATATTCAAAAGTAATGCCAAGAACAACCCTAAGATATTCTATTGAGCGGTTGGATAAAGAGCAAAAAAAATTTTATATGAAAAAATAATTAATTTAACTTTTTAAAAACATTGCAAGCTTTAATATTTATTTTGATTTATACACAATTTTTAAGTTTCAATTTTTAATTCAGCGCATAAAGAATTAAAATAATCCACTGATGCGATTAATTCTTCTTTATTAAAAATTTCAAATGTAATTGTGGGATAAAGCTCTATTTCTTTTAGCGTTTGAAGAATTTTCTTAATATCAAGCGTTCCTTTAAGCAGGCTTGAATGAGAGTCTTCATTTTTAAAATTATTATGAAAGTGCATGTGTTTTAGCATTATTCCGTATTCTTTTATCCAAGAAGAAACATCTAAATCGGAATGCAGATTAATATGCCCTATGTCGATAGTTGCTCCTAAGTTTGGAGAATTTATCGCACCTATAAGATTTCTTATAAAATAAGGGTCAGGCTCGTGAACATTTTCAATTGTGGCTAAAATCCCCGCATTTTCAAATTCCAAAATAAATTCTCTGTAAAATTCGATATTAGACAGAAAAAACATTTGGCGGTATTTTTCCTGTTTTAATAAATTGTTAAAGCAGGTATGAAAAACAACCGTTCGAGCATCAAATAAAAGCGCAAGCTCTAAACTCTGATAGTATCTTTTTCTGCTTATTCGGGCAATTTCAGGGTCTTTAGCGCTAACATTCAAGTTTGAAAAAAAACCGTGGAGTGTTATTTCGTTATCAAAATCTTTTAAAATTGCACTATATTCTTTTTTATTTTTTTCAAAATCCGTTTCTATATCAGCCAGTCTTGAAAATCTTGAAATTTCAATTCCGCAGTTCAGCGAGTTTGCAATATCGACCGCACCTTTAAAATCGTGATAATCAACGGTTGATGATATAAATTTTTTTAATTTCTTTTCCATAATTAAATTATAGTTTAAAATTAAAACTATGTATATTATAGAACTATTTATAAAATTAAAAAATGATTTTAAATCAGGGAAATTTAAAAAGAAACCGCCTTTAAAAAAAGAAGAGGAAATTGAACCTTGCGACCATCTTTTTATCCCGATTGATTCAACGGGGAGAGTTCTTGCCTGTTCAAAATGCGGAATGATTTATAAATTAAAAAAAGGCGAAGTTAATCCCTTTAAAGACAATTGATTTTGTTAATGATAAAATTTTTAAGTCAGATAAATTTAAGGTAAAAAATGCCAAATTTTAATAAAGAAGCAAGTGAAATCGTAAATAATGCTCAAAAAGAGCTTATCAGCCGTTTTGAAAAAATAGATGAAACGGCAGAACATAATCAAAAAAAAGTATTAAATGCCTTTATCAAAAATAAAATAGCGGAACATCATTTTTACACGGTAACGGGATACGGTCACGACGACATTGGAAGAAGCGCACTTGATTGTGTTTATGCGGATACTTTCGGATGTGAAAGTGCAATTGTGCGCCCTCATTTTGTTTCGGGAACTCACACCCTTGCTTGCGCTTTATTTGGCGTTTTAAGATATAATGACAGGCTTGTATCAATAGCGGGAGAACCTTATGACACAATGCAGGAAGTTATAGGTTCAAGAAAATCGGACGATTTTTCTTCAAGCCTGATGGGACACGGCATAAAATATGATGAAGTCCCTTTAAAAGACCTTGAAGTTGATTTTGAAAATATTGAAAATTATCTGGCACCTGACACCAAAATGGTCTTAATTCAGCGTTCAAGAGGTTATTCTTTAAGAAAACCTTTAACAATATCGGATATTGAAAAAATAATTAAAATAGTCAAAAATAAAAACCCTGAAATCTGCTGTTTTGTAGATAATTGCTACGGCGAATTTGTTGAAGATAAAGAACCCCCGCAAGTCGGAGCTGATTTAATTGCAGGAAGCCTGATTAAAAACCCGGGCGGGGGAATTGTTGAAGCAGGCGGATATATTGCAGGAAAGAAAAAATACGTTGACCTTGCTTCAAGAAGATTAACTGCCCCAGGGATTGGCGCAGAGGGTGGTGCAATGTACAATCAAACACGAATAATATTACAAGGATTTTTTATGGCTCCTTCGATTGTACAAGGAGCACTGAAGGGTAGTATCCTTGCTTCTAAAGTGTTTGAAAATTTAGATTTTAAAACTTATCCTTCTTCAAAAGATGAAAGAACCGACTTAATTCAAACAATTCAGTTTGAAAATGTTGAACAACAACAGGCATTTTGTACAATGGTTCAAAAAAACTCTCCCGTCGAAAGCTATCTTACCCCCGTACCCGACAGCGTTCCGGGGTATGATTGTAAATTATTAATGGCAGGGGGCAGTTTTATAGAGGGTTCAACAATAGAACTGTCGGCTGACGGCCCTGTTCGTCCTCCTTATTCAATTTATCTTCAAGGGGGTTTGAGCTATTATCACGTTAAAATAGCCCTTATCGGAATAGTTGAAGAAATTTTAAAATTAAAATCTAAAGTTTAAATTGATATTCTAAATTTTTGTATTTAACTTTATAAGGCGATTTCTCGCTATCTTCAAAGAAGAAATAAAGGTACTGGCTTTTTCTCGGGGAAACGGTCGAAGAAAATTTAACGGAATGGTTTAAAATTTGATTTCCTATTTCTTCCATTCTTGAAAAAGCGCTGTCTGTAGTTTGTTTGGAAGAATTTTGAACAACTGATTGATTAAAATCATTATAATTTGTCATCATTCCCGTCATATTTGTCAAAGCAGGCGCAAGAGAACTCATTGAAGCCATCGAGTTAGCTTCCTGAGTTTGATAAATGTTTAAATAATTGTTTGAAGTGATAAATTGAAGCTCTTTTTCGCTGTCATACAATCTTAAATCTTCAACTTTAAATATATAAGGAGTTTCATAAGATAAATTTTCTATTTGAACATACAAACAAAGTATTTCAGGGATTGGCGTTTTAGAAACCCCCGTTTTTATATTTACATTATCAACAGATTTTTTATACACATCAAAAACAAAATCTTCGTTTGTTTTAATTGTTTGTACATTAACTTGTTCAAAATCTTCTCCGACATAAGTTAAAGTCGAACAACCGCTCAAAAAAAACGCAAACGACGAAAATAATATTAAATTTAAAAAAATCTTTTTCATCTTAGATAAATTATATTTGCAGTTTTTAATATAGTCAAGATAATAAAACCTGCCAAAATGGCAGGTTTTATTTTTTAACAATTTTTTGCTTTTGGTATTCTCATAGCGTAGAAAGAACGAATTACAAAAATCAAAGCTATAATTAAAAATATTATTCCTAAAGTTTTTGAATATTTTGCAAATTGCGCACTTATTGCTATTTCCATTGCAAGCAAACCGAATAATGTCGTAAATTTAATTATAGGATTCATTGCAACTGAGCTTGTATCTTTGAAAGGGTCGCCCACAGTGTCACCAACAACTGTTGCGTCATGAAGCGGTGTTCCTTTTTTATCAAGCTCTACTTCAACAATTTTTTTAGCGTTATCCCAGCATCCGCCCGCATTTGCCATAAATACGGCTTGGAAAAGCCCGAACACCGCAATGGCTATTAAATAGCTTACAAAAAACGATACGGGCGCAAAGTCGCTGTTATTTGGAGAGGATAGAAAAGCAAGCGCAAGAGCAAAAGAGAATAATGCCACAAATATGTTAAACATACCTCTTTGAGCGTATTGAGTACATATTTTTACAACTTCTTTTGAGTTTTGAAGATTTGCTTTTTTATCATCCTGTTCACCCAGTTTAATATTTGCTTTAATATATTCAACTGCTCTATACGCTCCCGTTGTAACAGCCTGCATTGAAGCTCCTGAGAACCAGTATATTACAGCGCCCCCTGCAATGAAACCTAATAAAGTATAAGGATTTAAAAGGTTTAAAATGCTTTCGGGAGTTATATTTAAAACATTTTTAATAACAAGAATTAAGGAAAATATCATTGTTGTTGCGCCAACAACCGCCGTTCCTATAAGTACGGGTTTTGAAGTTGCTTTGAAGGTGTTGCCTGCGCCGTCGTTTTCTTCAAGATATCTTTTAGCGTTTTCAAAATCGGGTTTAAAACCGTATGCTTTTTCAATTTGCAGTTCGATATCTTCTTGTTCTTCAATTAAAGATAATTCATAAACAGATTGAGCATTATCCGTTACAGGGCCGTAACTGTCTACCGCTATTGTAACAGGTCCCATTCCCAAAAACCCAAACGCTACAAGACCAAAAGCAAAAATCGAAGGATAAATCATTATATCTTGAATATAAGTGCTTGCCCAATATGCAAGACCCATCAAAAGAACAATTATTGCTCCAATCCAAAATCCCGAGAAGTTTCCCGAAACAATTCCCGAAAGAATTGTTAAAGAAGCACCGCCTTCGTTTGTTGCGGTAACTACTTCTTTAGTGTGGCAGGCTTTAGGGCTTGTAAATAACTTGGTAGCTTCGGGAATTAAACCTGCGCCGAGTGTTCCGCAAGAAATGATTAACGATAATATTAACCATAAATTGCCCCCTAAATCTCCTAAAAGCCATTTGCTGACTGAAAATGTCATTATAATTGATAAAATTGAAGTCAACCAGACAAGTCTTGTCAAAGGAACTTCAAAATCAAATCTTGTTTGAGTTTTTTCACATTTTTTAGCATATAAACAAGTTGTAACGTTATTGATTAAATAAGCAATAACTGATGTTACAATCATTAAAAATCTCATTGTAAATATCCAAGTTAAAAGCTGAACCTGAAAATCATTAACCGCAAGCAAAATGAAGCTTACAAGCGCAACTCCCGTTACACCGTATGTTTCAAAGCCGTCTGCAGAAGGCCCGATGGAGTCGCCTGCGTTATCTCCCGTACAATCTGCAATAACTCCTGGGTTTCTTGGGTCATCTTCTTTGATGCCGAATTGAATTTTCATTAAGTCTGAACCGATATCGGCAATTTTTGTAAAAATTCCGCCTGCGACACGAAGTGCGCTTGCGCCTAAACTTTCACCGATTGCAAAACCTATAAAACAAGCTCCTGCAAGCTCACCGGGCACAAACAATAAAATAACAAGCATTAAAATAAGTTCTATTGAAACCAATAAAACCCCAATGCTCATGCCTGC
>CANQAW010000073.1 GCA_947589525.1 Candidatus Gastranaerophilales bacterium | reverse complement strand
CCTCAGGCGAAGGCAGAGCTATGGAAGCCGCTAAACTTGCAATTGATTCCAAACTTCTTGAAACTTCAATTAACGGTGCAACCGGTATCATAATGAATGTTACGGGCGGTCCTGATATGACATTATTTGAAGTTAATGAAGCTGCAAGCGTTATCCATGATGCTGCCGCAGACGATGCGGACGTTATATTCGGTGCTGTTGTTGACGACAGAATTCAGGGAGAAATTCAAATTACTATTATTGCAACAGGTTTTGAATTGAAAAACGGTGAAGTTTCAATTGCTTCCTCTTCTGACAGTAAGATGTCGCCCGCAGGCTTATTTGCGCCGTTTAATTCTTCGGCGTTAGGAACAAGCTCTGCAACATTCCCGTTCGGCATGCCGTCTAATACAAATTCGGATGAAAAAACAAGGGATAATCAACAAAGCGTTGGCTCAACAAGCTCGCTGGACATTCCCGAATTTTTAAATCCCAAAAACAGACTGTAATTTGATTAAAACAGAATAATTCAAAAATACACCTTTTTCGGGTGTATTTTTGTCAGAAATGCTATATGAAAGAAATTAAACTACTTGATTGTACCCTAAGAGACGGCGGATATATAAATAATTGGGAATTCGGATTTGATAATATAAAAAAAATTACTCAAGCATTGATAAATTCCGATATTGATTTTATTGAATGTGGTTTTTTAAAGCATGTTCAATATGACAAAAACAAAACTCTTTTTTCAAATTCGAAAAATTTTTTAAATTTCATTAATACTCTTCAAAATTCCGAAACAAAATTTTCCCTTATGGTTAATTATGAAGAAATTGCTGACGGCTTTGATTTTGAAAAATTTAAAAATGTTTATCTTCGAATTTGTTTTAAAAAAAGAAATTTAAAGCCTGCGCTCGATTTAATTAATTCTTTGGTTCAAAAAGGACTCAATGTTTTTGTTTTTCCTATGAACATTCACTTATACAGCGATTTGGAAATAAAAGAAATGATTGAAAGAGTAAACAAAATAAATCCTTTTTGTTTTTCCGTTGTGGATACAATAGGCATTTTAAATAAGACTTCGCTTGATAAGATTTTTAATATCGTACATAACGGCTTAAACAGTTTTATTTCCTTATGTTTTCATTCTCATAACAATTTAAAGCTCTCCTATTCAAATTCGCTTAGTTTAATTCAACAAAATAAAAACAGAAGTTTAATTATAGACAGCGCTCTTTTTGGCATGGGAAGAGGTGCGGGGAATTTAAAAACCGAAGATATTTCAAAGTTATTTGACAAATACAATACAGATTTATTAAATGAAACTGTTGAAAAATATATAAAGCCTTTTTATCAAAGAACCCCTTGGGGAACAAGTTTTGCTTACGATTTAAGCGCTAAAAATTTTCTTCATCCTAATTATGCTAAATATGTTCTTGAAAAAAAATTAAGCCGAGAAAGAATTAAAGAAATTTTTTCCTTAATTCCTCAAGATAAAAAAGAAAGCTTTGATATTAAAACAATAGAAACTCTGCTTTAACTTTATTTAATTAAAGTGCTCGGATTGCATTTATCAGCGTCCTGCGTCGTTAAAGGCCCGTTTTGTCTTAAAAGCCATGCCCAGTAGTCCATTGAATTTATTATATCTTGGTCGCAGTGTTTTGCTTTTAGCGCTTTAGACAGAGCATCAGGATAGTTGAAGCCTTTGTTTCGCATAAGATTTGTATGGTATTGCGCTTCATAGTCTCTTGGTACTCTATATTCCCAGTTGCCTTTTTTGGTGTTTGGAGTGTTAATTCTTCTTTGAGAACCCATTATATCGTTTATTGTTAAGAATTGATTTTTTGTTGTGAACAATTCTCCCGCAATTGCACCTGCGATTTTTTCTTTAGAATTTAAATCATAGTAGCTTAAATTCAGGTCATTCATCAAAAACTGCAAACGGTTTTGAGCGTTTTCCGCTTGCTCCAATAAACACTCGTCGTCATGAGTTCCCGCGCCGATTGTGTAATCCCCCGGTTTTAGATTTTGATATTTGTCTTTAGAGGGATTTTGAGTTTTAGTTTCGTAATATTTAACTCTGCCCCAGTCATCTTTTGCATATTTTGTTATATGAATTAAATTCATCCCTTTTCCTTTGACGGCGTCAAGCGAATTCCATGAGTTGCCCCCTAAAAGTTCAAGCAGGATTTTATTATGAGGGATATTGTTGTTATTTGCGGCTCGCAAAATTATATTATCTATAATATATGTGCCGTTGTTTGGAATTTGTATTTCAGGCAGATGTTTAACACCAAGCTTATTTCCGCTTGCGTCTATTTCATCTTCGCCGTTTAATTTTTTAGTTTCGCAAATTAAAGGTTTAATATACTGCCATGCGGCATCAATTCTTGCGCCGTCATAGCGTTTGAAAAATAAGTCAAATTTATTGTATAAGAAAACCCCCGCATCTGTTTGCAGCTGGTTAAAATCTATCGCAGGCGACCAGCAGGAGTAATTTCCCCCCCCGATATCACAGCCGAATTCAAGTTTTTCATCAAAAACATTTCTGTGAGCCCAAAAATCTTTTTGAGAAAAGCCTATTTGTGAGTCGCCGTAGATATCTATTCCTTGTCGGTTAAATTTTTCTTTTGCCGATTTAAGCTGTTTATCTGCGATAAATTGAATAAATTCTTCGTAATCGACAATGTTAATATTTGTATTTGAGAAAACGGCATTTTTAATGTCGTTTATTATATCTTGGTTTGGATTTTTATCTTTAAATAAATATTGAATTTCGTCGGGCCATTTCGAAATATCGGATGTGTCATAAACATAGCTGAATGCTTCAAACATAGCGTCACGCTCTAACCAGTAGCTGTTATTTTGTTTAAAGTTTTCAAATTCTTGTTTTAAAGGATTGGTACTGCTTAAATTTCTGAAATTTAAATACGCTTTTTCTAAGATTTTATCTCTGCCGTCAGACTCTAAAACATGCTTATAATCAACATTTGTATGTTGTCTTACCGTATGAAAATAAGGATTTTGCAATTCACTAACAGGAAGGATATTGCCGTATTCATTTTGAGTTAACAAAGTTAAATCAATCAAATGGCTTCCTAAAGAAAAGCTTGTTCCCGAATAAGGGGAGCGTACATAATTTGAAATCTGCCCTTGAGGTCCAAGTTGAATTGAATTAATTCCGCACATTGTTTTTAGCATTTCAGTCATTTTTTGAGCATCTTGCGAATAACTTGTTCCTATGCCTGTGTCGTATTGTGTTGTCGGAAAAGAAAAATCAAAAACGGTTGCGGTCGTTGTGCCTAAATCGAGGGCTTGTCTTGCTCTTTGTGTTTCGTTTTTATACCGTTGTTTTTCCTGCGAAGTCAACGCACGAGTAAAACCTAAATTTGATTTAACAGAATTAATTTTCATATTTTCCCCAATTACACAATCTGATATTAAAATGTCCGTAAATAAAAAATATTGCTCTTTTCAAGCATTTTCCCAATTATAACATAAAAAGAAAAAAATAAAAGTTTTTAATACTTAAAACAAATGAATATTCTTTTTTCGGGGTTTATAAATTTAAATTTTATAATATAATTAGAATTATTAATCAGAAAGGTGCACTTAATGAACGGAATAAACGAGTTTAAAATAACGGATTATGTTCCGACCGTAATTGAAGCTTCGTCCAGAGGCGAGAGGTCGTTTGACATTTTCTCAAGATTGTTGAGAGAAAGAATAATCTTTTTAGGTTCCGAAATTGATGATGATGTTGCAAATTCAATTGTTGCACAGCTTCTTTTATTGGATAGCGAAAACTCGGAAAAAGATATAATGCTTTATATTAACTCCCCCGGCGGTGTAATAACGGCGGGTATGGCTATTTATGATACCATGAAATTAATTAAAGCGGATGTTTCTACAATTTGTCTCGGTGATGCCGCTTCAATGGGTGCATTTTTATTATCGGGCGGTACTAAAGGAAAAAGACTTGCTCTTCCGAATTCAAGAATTATGATTCACCAGCCCTTAGGCGGTGCTAAAGGTCAGGCAACCGATATTGAAATCGAGGCTAAAGAAATATTGAGAATGAAATCAATGTTAAATGAGCTATTGGCACAACATACGGGACAAAAGCTTGAAACAATTAAAAAAGATACCGAGCGTGATAATTTTATGTCTGCTCAAGAAGCTCTTGAATACGGACTTATTGATAAAATTATTACCAAGGATTAGTTCTTTATTTTAATCCCCGGTTCTAAATTAGAACCTGTTATAATTTTTCTGAATATAAATTGAACTTTAGGCAGGGCAAAAGCGAGCAGGAAACTGCTTAAGGCTACGTTTGCAATTGTGTTAAAGCTTTTTGCCCAAAGAGCGTTTTTGACAAATTTTTCAATATTGCTCGAATTTTGCGCTTGTTTTACAAATTGTACAAGCGAATTTTTATATTGCGCAATTTTTGTTGTTTCTACAAATTTTCGAGGGTCTCTTATATTTTCTTTTAAAATTGAAACCAATCCCAAATTTTCAATTTGTTTTACAAAAGGGGAGTTTATATTATTATCTATAAAATCTAAAATTTCTTTTTCGCTTTGTCCTTTCGGAAGTTTAAAGGAATTGTTTTTAATTTGATTAATAAAACTTTTGTCGGATAAAATTTTAACATCCAAATCGGTGTTTATTTTAAAAATTGATTTTGTAAGTTTATTTAGTATTTTTTCAATTCTTTTAGGTGCAAGATAGTTTAAGTAGCACATAAGCGCCATTTTAAAAGCAAGCTCTGATTTTTCGGCAGGGTTTCTTCCCGTTTTTACTCTGCCTGCGGTTAAACCGCCGTCTAAAATCATCATTTTCTGCAAATTTGTAATGTTTTCAATACCCGTAAAATTTATATTATTGTTTTTTGTTTTTTGCGCAAACTGTTTAAAAGAGTCGGGCTTGAAAGTTGTTTTTTGAATATTTTGTTTTGATTGCTTTAATCTTTTTTCGGTGTATAAAAAATTTAATTTAGGAAGCACAAAACCCATTATGGCAATCGGTACGGCAGTTGTAGCCAAAAATTTTATATTTTGCGCATTTTTAAAAATATTTTTATTATCTTTAACTTTTTGAAGCTCTGAAACAATATCGGGGGCTTTATCTTTGAATTTTGCTATATTTAAATTCAATCCTTGCGAAGATGTTTCTTTGAACAATTTTAAATCAACTTTAGGGTCAAAACCTGCTTTTTTAATGAATTTATCGCAGACCATGCTCATAAAAGGAATTCCCCCGAGCCAAAGCGCTGAAGTTGAATATTCGTCAATAAATCTTTCTATTAATGCCTGACGGGCGATAAATTTTGACTCTTTTGCGTTTTGCCTGTATGTCATTGTGCATTTTGTAAGATTTTCTATACCCAAATCACGGATTAAAAGAGGGTAGATGCTGTTGTTATTGCCGATAGCCGAAATTACATTAATTAGTGACATATATTTTCTCCTTAATATTATGCTGATAAAATTCTTAAGGCGTTAAATATGCGCTAAATTAAATAAAAACGGCAAAAAATAACGCCTCGTTTTTTTCCAAAAGAGGCGTTAAATGTTAGATTTGTGATTAAAATTCCCGCATCAAATCAACTTAATAGCCCTTTTGGGATATTATGCAGATGATGCAGATGATGTATTTTGTTAATAATTAGGTTGTTCATAATTAATTTCTCAAATTTTCCGCATTTTATGTTAACATGAAATTTTAATTTTCGCAAATTCACTTTTTTATTTTGTTAAATAATGTTAATTTTTTTTACAAAATCCCTAAAATCATTAAAGAAAACCTATGCGCAGGTCGTAATTAAAGCTATAAGGAATAAAACAATAAAGGCGGATTATGTCCCAGAACTACAATTTAAATTCATCTTTCGGTTTTAATGTATCATCGAGAAATGCACAGGGTTCTCAAGCACACAAGCTTTCAATAGGTGCAAATGCTCATGATATACTTGGGACTTCTTTTGATAAAAGTGAAAGTATAGAAAAAGTTTTTAACGGTGATGTTGAAAAGGAAATAGGAATGTACTCGCGTCAGGCAATGATTGTCGGCATGAGCTTAAAAGCCGTTGATAATAATATTAGAAGATTTGATTTTAAAATATAGTTCATATTTCTAATTTGCTTCTTTTGTAAAAAACGCTATAATTGTCTTTGTTAAAAAAGTGAGGTTTTTATGAAAGAGCGCTTAATTAATGTTTTAAAATGGTTTTTAATAATTCTCGGGGTTTTATTTTTGCTTCAATTTTTGCTTATTATAGGTGCAATTATCGGAATTACCTGTTTAAGTAAAACAAATTTTGAAGATTATACTCCCAAAGCAAACGTTAAGCCTTTTGAAAATATCATAAAATATTTAGATGAATTTTATGAAGATGAAGGAAAGTACCCTGATGATATTTCTTCAGTAAAAAAAGAAAAGAATTACGATTTTGACTATAAGGTAAATTCGGATAAATCCTGCTATACAATTTCCGCTAAACCGAATAAGAAAAATAAAAATATTCAAACAAAAAGATATCAAAAATGCTATGCAAAAACCGATAATTCCATGACAACATCTCAAAGTTATGTTGAATATTTGGAAAAATAACTAAAATTTGTAAAGTTAGGACTTTACGAGAAATTATGATTTGATACAATTAAATTAAGTCGGAGTTTATTAATTAAGGCGTGTATTAATGATTAATTTTAATTATAATAACATTTGTGAAAGTGTATTAGGAGAGCAAGGGCTTAATATTTCACAATGTTTTAGCGAGTATGCTCCGAAAATTGAACAAATAATCCAAAACCTTAATTTAAGAAAAGATAAACCGGGGTCTAATTTACAGTGGATTAACCTCGGATATAACGAGGAAACCGTTTGGTATGTTAAAGAGTTTGCCGCAATGGTGGACGGGCGGTTTGATAATATTTTAATTTTAGGTATAGGCGGTTCGTCTTTAGGTGCTAAGGCAATGTCGGAAGCGCTTTTAAAGCCCTATTGGAATTTATTGGACAAAGAAAAGAGAGATAATTTTCCCCGAATTTTCTTTTTGGACAATATTGACCCTGATGAAATCAATGCTCTTTTGGATATTCTGGATTTAAAAAGAACTTTGGTTAACGTAATTACAAAGTCTGGCTCAAGCGCCGAAACAATGACTCAGTTTATGATTATAAGAGACAGATTATATAATCTTCTGGGTGATGATTACAGAAAAAATGTTGTTGCAACCACCGATAAACAAACAGGTATTTTAAGACAGCTTGCCAATGAAGAAGGATATAAAACTTTTGTTGTTCCCGATGATGTCGGGGGAAGATTCAGCGTATTTTCAGCCGTTGGGCTTGTTCCTTTAGCGCTTGTCGGTATTGACATTGATGAAATTATCCGAGGGATAAAAATAATGGATTTGGCTCTTAAAAATACCGATATAAATAAAAATATTGCGGCTCAAAATGCTTTAATTCATTATTTAATGGATAAAAAAGGAAAATATATTTCCGTTATGATGCCTTATTCAAGCCGTTTAAAATATGTTAGCGACTGGTATGTTCAACTTTGGGCGGAATCTTTGGGAAAAGAATTCGACAGAGACGGAAACAAAATAAACAATCGTCCGACACCGATTAAAGCCCTTGGTGCTACCGACCAGCACAGTCAAATACAACTTTATAATGAAGGCGCAAATGATAAAATAATTACTTTTATAAGAGTTGAAGAATTTGATAATACAATTGAAATTCCAAACATATTTGAATATACCGGACTTAATTATCTGGGCGGTAAAACCGTTAACCGATTGATTAATGCGGAAGCCGATGCGACAGCAGTCTCGTTGTGCGATTATAACCGTCCCAATGTTACCTTTACACTGCCTAAAATTAACGAATATTATCTTGCTCAGTTATTTTATATGTTTGAAATGCAAACGGCAATTATAGGCGAACTTTATAATATCGACGCTTTTAATCAACCCGGAGTCGAACAGGCGAAAAATTATACTTATGCTTTAATGGGC
>CANQAW010000072.1 GCA_947589525.1 Candidatus Gastranaerophilales bacterium | reverse complement strand
AATTGCGAACCGCTTCCGGATACAGGTCGTGATGAATTGGGCGGTTTGCAAAACGCTTCTTTAATTGAACAACAAAGACTTCCCCGTGAAGTCAGAGAAGTATCCAAAACCTCTAAAATCCAAGATTCTACCGTTGATCAAAGCTCAAATGTTATGGCTGCGGCTGCAAAGATTAGCGTAGATAGTGACAACAAAAAAGACGATAAAGAAAAAAGAGTCAAATAATCAATTTCTTTCTTGATATAAATTAAAATCCGCCCTTGTATAAGGACGGATTTTTTTCTTGTTTTTATTTTCTTTTAGAGTTATTATTATTTTATTCGGATAAATGTTTATATTACAAAATGTAAATATTAGCACAAAATCCGCAAAATTTTTATTGTCACAAGTTTTCTAATTACAGTAGCAAGATAAATTATTCTATTAGAAAGGATTATATATGAGTAACGTTAACTCAATTCTGAATTCTAAGGGTACTTTCAAAAAGAAATTATCTGCCTTTACCGCATTATTAACATTTGTTTCGGTATCAACTTTAACGCTTTCGGCAGGTGCACTTGATGTTACAACATCCACTCCTAAAGATGTACTTGGCAAAACGGACAATATGGACGTATTGAGCGGTCAAAATACCGGCCATGACCTTGATGTTAATCTAAATAGCGGAGTAAAAGGCGATGTCGGTCAGGTTGATTGGGGCAAATTTGACGTTGCAAAAGACGGTCACGTTAACTTCGGTTTTTCGGGTCTGTCTCAAACAATCATCAACCGTGTTTTAGGAGGTAAATCCTCAGAAATTTTAGGTAAACTTACAAGCTCTTGTATCGACGGAACATGCACCAACTATGATGCTACTTCAAAAGTTATCTTAATTAACCCCGCAGGTGTTATGTTTGGTCAAGGTTCAGCAGTTGATTTAAACTCATTTACAATTTCAACTTTTGATTTCAAAAACTCCAAAAACTTAAACGGTTTGCAAGGTGCTGAAAAAACAGCATATTACGAAGGCGTTTTAAAGAAAATTTCTCCGATTAAAGAAGTAAACGGCGAAAATAAATTCGGGGATATAGTTTTTGATGCAAAAGAAACCGAACGCTTTGAACAAGCAGGCGCTTTCGGAAAAGACGGCGGTCTTACAAAACAACAATATCTTGACGGTCAATCAAAAATTACATTTGACGGTGCTACTTTGGATGTAGATAAATCTTTTGCAGCTGTTGCCGATCAAATTTTATACAAAGATTCTGTTTTAAAGACCGGTTCAAATTATAACTACAAGCCGAACGGTAGTAATGAATCATATTCTAATGCTCGTCTTGTTACTGCAGACGGTGTAACTTTCAGATATTTAAATAACGGTTATATCAACTCTGATTTAGTAAAAGATGATACACGTAATGTTGAAAGAAGTTTAGACATAGTTAACACTACACGCCGCGGAGATACAATAAAAGATGCTAAAATTAATCCTGACATCAGAACGGGTAATTTTAAAGCTATTAACAAGTCAAATAATGAAAAATCAGATATTACCATTAAAGATTCAATTATAAAAGGTGTAAAACTGGTCAATAAAGAAGACGGTAATATATATATCGAAGGTAGCCACAATGTTTCCATTGATAATTCAAGACTTGAAACAAAAAACACCACGGTTGCCGAAGATAACTCATCAACACGTTCTCAAAAGGGCGGAAAAATTGATATCATTGCAGGCGGTGATTTATCCGTTAACGATACATTAATGATGACTGCCGCTTCAACCGGAGATGATGCTACCGCAGGTGATATTACTTTAAAAGCAGGCAGTGATAAAACCGCTTCGGTAAAAGGCAATTCAAAACTTCTTGCAAGCGGAAATCTTAACATAACCGCAGGTTCTAAAGTGGATATCGATAATTCGCTTATCCATGCGGGCAATACGGCAGGCGCTGCTGATTCTAAAGACATTAACATTAAAGCAAAGGATGAAGTTAAAGTCGGTAAAGGCTCAACTCTTCGTGCTACGGGTGATGTATCTTTAGAAGCCGTTGATAATGCAGGAAATTACACAGGAAGCGTTTTTGTTAATTATTACAAAGACGAACAAGGCACTCCGAAAAACCAAACAGGTACAAGTGAAGGCGATACTATAATAATTGCCGAAAACGGAACCCTGACTATGCACGGCAAAGATACAAGCATAGACAATGCTTCTCTTGTATACAAGGATTTATCATTCTATGATAAAAAACAAGATGATGATAGCCATACAAATAATGTTACGCTATCAAACAAATTAACTTTTACCGAAATGAATGAAGCTAACAAACCTACAGGTAATATAAACATTGAAACAAACGGTGCGGTCAATCTTGTCGGTGCTGATATGAAAGTTGCAAATGTTAAGGTAAACTTCGGAAGAACTTCCTCAGGCTCTCTTGACGATGACAAAACGGTAGATGCAATTACATACACAAGAAGTGTTGATTCAAATACTGCAACAAATATCAAAGTAACTTCCACAAAGAATAATGTTACAAGTACTTTGTCAAATTTAAAAGCAACTAATGACATTGAATTACATACATTAAACGATAATGCATCCGTACAACTAAACGGCACGACCGCTAATGCAGGCAATGATTTGAAGCTTCAATCAGACGGCGGTAAGGTTAAGATAGGAAAATTCGGTTCTACAAATTCTCAATTAAAGGCTGACCATGATTTAAGCATAATTGCGAAAGACACCGTTAAGTTCGGAACTGCAATGAACACTGACAATGTTACAATAGAACAAGGAAGCAGTATTGAAGCAGGAAATAACATGTTGGTTCAATCCACAGCTGAAAATGTTGAAGGTGAAAGAACCACAATGCCTTCTTTGAAATACGGTAAGAGACTTGAATTTAATGCACACAAGAAAAATATATTCTCGTCTGCCGATTCGCTTAAATCGGTTAATGTTGATTACGTTGCAGGCGAAGCAAATGAATTTACAACAAACAATGACATTCAATTTGTAGATTCAACGTTTAAATCTCCGTCTAACTCTGTTACAACTAAAAATGGCGACGTTATTTTAAATAACTTACAAATTAAATCCGCAACAGGAAACGGTTCTGAAGATGCTCTTGATGCTCAAACAAGAACAAAAATCACTGCAGGCGGAAGAGTTACAACAAAAGACGTAACAGGTAAATATAATTCAGATAAAGCTCAACAACCTCATACATTCCCGCAAACAGTTGATGTTGATGGCGCAAAGAACTACGATACATCTGAAGACACAGTCTTAGATGTAGGTAATACTAAACTTGTTGTCAGAACCAGCGTTCCGACTAACACAAATAACAACGGCAAAAACGACCAAAACGGATTTACAAGTCAGAAACGCTCACAACAGAGAAGCAGGTCTTGATTTAATGGCTGAAAATACTGCTTGGGATGAACAAATCGGTCCGAAAGAAGGCCCTGAAATCCACTTAGATGCTGTTGATAATGACTTGTCAATATCAAGATTGGTTTCTGATAAATTAACTCTTAAGAGTGAAGACAGAATGACTTCTTCTGCAATTGACCCCAAAGATGAACCGTTAACCGAACAACAACTTGCAGGCTTTACGGATGAACAAAAGAAAAACCCCAAAGGCTACATAGAAGTTAAAGACAAAGGCGGTTTCAACATGGATACCGAAGAAGGCTATGGCGATGACGGTCGTGATAACTATGACCCGGACGGATTTGATTATAAAAATCACCATGACACTGAAACAGGTGATACTACAACCAATGATGACGGAACTGAAGTTAAGCACTACACTGATCACTCTCATGATATCGAATTTGAAAATAAAGGCGACCAACCAGGAGACGGTGACTTTATGTTCAGATACGATAAAGAATTTACCGAAGATTGCGAACCGTTACCGGATACGGGCAGAGAAGACGTTGATTCCTTAATTGATCGACAAAGAATACCTCGCGAAGTAAGGGAAGTGTCTAAAAACTCTAAAGTTTCAGACAATACGGTTGACCAAACGGCAAGCGTTATGGCTGCTGCAGCTAAGGTAAATGTTTCAGATACGGAACAAAGAAAAGAAGAAAAAGACAATGAAGATGAATAAATTGTCAATTAAATAATAAAAACTGCCCTTGCATTGTAAGGGCAGTTTTTTTCTTTTATTTATAAAAATTTATTGTATAATTATTTCTATGAACAAAAAAATTAAAGCTAAACTTTTTATTTTTACAGGTCCTTCAGGAGTCGGCAAAGGGACAATATTAAACGACTTTTTTAAAAAAATTAATGATAACAATTCAACCAAAATAACATATTCAATTTCATATACTACACGCTTGCCTCGTGACGGCGAAATTGACGGAGTGCATTATTTTTTCGTTGATGAGAAAAAATTTAATAATTTAATAAAAAATGATGCTTTTTTGGAGTACGCACAATATAGCGGTAATTACTACGGTACAAACAAAAACTTTGTGCAAAACAAAATTAATGACAACATCAGTGTACTTCTTGAAATTGAATTACAAGGAGCGCTCAAGGTTATGAAAAAATGTCCCGACGCCGTCAGCATTTTTATTACTCCCCCCAGTTTTGAAGAGCTTGAAAAACGTCTCAGAAACAGGCATACCGAAACCGAAGAAGCAATATTAAAAAGACTTGAATGCGCAAAAATTGAACTTTCGAATATTGATAAATTTAAATATGTTATTGAAAACGACAGCGTAGATTGTGCCGTTTCAAAGTTGACGGAAATATTTAACAGGGAAGTTGCCGATGTCTAAAAATATTTTAATCGGAATAACATCTTCTATTGCTTCTTATAAAATTTACGACCTTATAAGAAAGTTTAAAAAAACGGATTATAACGTTAAAGTTATTTTAACGCCTAATGCGCTTGAGTTTGTTTCCCCGATTGTTATTGAGACTTTGTCTAAAAATGAAGTTTATGTTGAACAATATTGCAAAAGGTCTAACCCTGAACATATCTGTTTATGCGATTGGGCTGATTGTTTTTTGATTGCGCCAATCAGTGCTAATACTATCTCCAAAATTACTGCAGGCATTTGCGATAATCTTTTAACTTCGGTTGCCTGTGCTTATTTGGGAAGTCAAAAACCCCTGATAATTGCGCCTGCAATGAATGAAGGAATGTATTTAAATCCTTTTGTCAAAGAGAACATAGAAAAATTAAAAAATAACAATGTTTCAATAATTGACCCCCAAAAAGGCTATTTGGCTTGCGGTGCTGAGGGCATAGGCAGACTTGCGGATATTGATATAATTTATCAAAAAACTTTAAGAGAAATCCATCAGAATAAAAAAAACAATTCTAAAAAAATTCTCGTAACTTCGGGCGGAACAATCGAGGCTATCGACAATGTTCGATATATAACAAATTTTTCTTCGGGCAAAATGGGATACAACCTTGCTTTAAGCGCATACTATAACGGATTTGACGTTAAGCTCATAACGACTTGTGATACGCAAAATCCCCCTTTTATAACTCAACAGGTTAAAAGTGCGCTTGAAATGCTAAATGCAATTCAAAATTCGGAATTTGACTATCTTTTTATGGCAAGTGCAGTTTGTGATTACAGGTCAAATACCGTTTCGGCTAAAAAACTCAAAAAAGAAGAGCTGGGTAAAAAATTAACTTTAAATTTAACTCAAAACCCTGATGTAGTTGCAACAATAGCAAAATCTAAAACAAAAAATCAAATAATTACAGGTTTTTGTTTAGCCGATGATGATTTAATTAATTGTGCCAAAAATAAATTGAAAAATAAAAATCTCGATTATATTATTGCAAACGATGTTCAAACTGCTCTTAATAAAGATGAAAATGAAGTTACAATAATTTCAAAAAGTGGTAAAATGGTTAATATAAAAAAAGATACAAAATTCAATATCGCTAAAAAAATTTTGGAGGTAGTTTGTGATTAAAACTGATTATATTATTTCTAAAATTGAAAAGTATGCTTCTTTAGACTTAGCCGAAAAGTGGGATAATTCGGGGTGGCAGATAAATTTAGACCACGATTATACAAATAAAGTTTTGGTTGCGCTTTCTTTTACTAAAGATGTGCTGGAACAAGCGATAACAAACGATTGCGACCTTGTTATTACTCATCACCCTTTAATTTTTAATCCCGTTAAGAAAATTACGAGCTCTCTTATTGCTCAAGCAATAAAAAATAACATTTCCGTATATTGCGCCCATACAAATCTGGATAAAACATACGGTTCTACAACGGATGCTTTATGCGGTGTATTGGGGCTTCAAAATCTTGTTACCGTTGAAGACTATATTAAAATCACTCATTTGAAAGATGAACTTGCTCTTGAGCAGTTAATTGAAAATATTAAACTTGCTCTTAATTTGGACAGTGTTAAATTGATTAATCCCGACGGTATCTCAATTGTTAAAAATATTGCAATTTGTGCAGGTGCAGGGGGTAATTTTGTTGATAAATTGAGGGATTATGATGTTGATGTATTTATAACGGGGGATATTAAATTTCATAAGGCTCTTGAAGTCGAAGGTTTTGCACTGATTGATATAGGTCATTTTGAGTCTGAATTGCCTGTGCTGCCTTTAATTCAAGGTTTGATAGCAAAAACAAAAGTCGAAGTTATAATAGCCCGTGAAGACAAGCCGTGGGTTTTGGTGTAAAATGGCTATCAGATTTTTAACGGCTGGCGAAAGCCATGGGCAAATGTTGGGCGGAATAATCGAGGGACTGCCTTTCGGATATGAGCTTGATTTCGATTTTATCAACTCGCAATTGGCACAAAGGCAGGAAGGTGCAGGTCGTGGTGCAAGAATGAAAATAGAAACCGATAAAATTAAAATTATATCGGGGGTCAGATTTTCAAAAACAATTGCAAGCCCTTTAATGTTTACAATTGAAAATTTTGATTTTAAAAATTGGGTTTTTCCGATGAGTGTAGAAAAAATTGAAATTACACCCGAAATTGCAGAAAAAATAAAAGAAAAAGAAATTATAAATTTACGTCCCGCACATGCTGATTTAGCGGGTGTTTTGAAATATGACATTGACGATGTAAGAAACGTGCTTGAACGTTCAAGCGCTCGGGAAACCGCATCTCGTGTTGCTATCGGAGCTATCTGCCAATGTATTTTAAATAATTACGGTATTAAATTTCAAAGCGAAGTGTTACAAATCGGTGAATGCAAAAATAAAAAAGATTTTAATGATTATATTAAAAAATACCGGCTTGAAGGTGACAGTCTCGGCGGTATTATAAAAGTAACCGTAAAAAATCCGCCCGTGGGCTTGGGTTCGTATATACACTGGGATAAAAGACTGGACGGACTTTTAGCACAAGCATTAATGTCTGTTCCCGCCGTTAAATCCGTTGAGATAGGACTCGGAAAGAAATATAGTGAATTATCAGGCTTTAACAGCCATGATGAAATTTTTTACGATAAAGTAAACAAGAAATATTATCATAAAACCAACAACTCGGGCGGGATTGAAGGCGGGATGTCGAATGGAGAAGATATTATATTGACACTTGCAATGAAGCCTATTCCCACAATGAAAAAAGCGCTTAAAAGCGTTGAATATAAAACTCATAAACCCGTCAAAGCGCATTTTGAAAGAGCGGATAATTGTGCGGTTGAGGCTTGCGGTGTTGTTGCAAAAAATATGTGTGCAACGGTTATTCTTAATGCGTTTTTGGATAAATTCGGTTCTGATAATAAAACCGACATTGATAACGCTTATAATACTTATCTTGCGAGGTTAAATGAAAGATAAGCCCTTAAAAATCGTGCTTTTGGGAATGATGGGCTGCGGTAAAACTTCCGTCGGAAGGGTTTTAGCGAATAAATTAAAGATTAATTTTTATGATAGTGATGAAATTTTCGAAAAAAGAACAAATACTTCCATATCGAATTTCTTCAAAGTTAACGGTCAAGAAAAATTTAGGGAAATAGAAAGCTCTATTATTACGGACATTATCAAAAATGATGAATTCGTTTTTTCGCTTGGCGGAGGCGCTGTTATAAAGCCCGAGAACAGAGAAGTTTTGTTTGATGAGTT
>CANQAW010000071.1 GCA_947589525.1 Candidatus Gastranaerophilales bacterium | reverse complement strand
AATTCGGCTGGAACTCCTGTTGCCTGCTCAACTTCTTCATATTTATCTTTATTATTTTCATAATTCTGTTTAAATTTTTCCAAATCACGCTGTTGTTCTTCGTCTAAATTGACTTCGAAATCAAAATTGTATTTTGCCTCTTTGGTCTCTGCCGCTTGTGTTTCCTCTTTAGGTGCAACCTCGGTAACTTCCGATAAAGGTCCTTGAACTAAGGGTTCATCAATTCCTTTAACAATTACAACAGAAGCGTTTTCTTCAAGTGTTGATGTGAATTGTGTATTATCCTGCGTTATCAGTATGGGTACAAGTGTAGTTTGATTATCTTCAAGGCTGTTTTGTTCTTCAATGGATTGCAGGTATAAATTTTCATCTGCTTGAGTTTGGTTTGTCGGAGGGATAACATTTTTATTTTCATCAAAAAGGCTGTTGGTGTCGTTTTCTTTGGGGGCAACAATTTGAGTTTGATTTTCCCCGTTAGAATTTCTTATAATAATGTTTTTAATAAAATTAAGCATATTTATCCTTATGTTATTTATGTATATAAAGCTTCAAGCATAACCGCCACTCCAAGTTGTTTATCCACGGCACTTGAATCGAATTTTCCGTCTGCAACATATTTTCCGCTTGAATAATTTGTTGTTCCCGACCATACGTAAGGCGAATTAATACCTCTTTTTCTGTATCCCAAACCGTTATATCTTTCGGCATATTCAAATAAAGTATTTATGTCATCTTCCTTTACAATTGAAGGATTTTGGCTGTTAATTGCATCAATTGCACCTTCCGTCCAGTCATCAAAAACCTTTTCTATTTTAGGCTCATGAACCATTTTCTTGCCCAGAGGGTCGCCGTTATGAAGATAGGTGTTGAAATTTCCGCCCGATTCTCTCCAGTGAATTGCCGCTATTAATTCGGCGGGAACTCCTGTTGCCTGCTCAACTTCTTCATATTTTTCTTTATTTTGTTCATAATTTTCTTTAAATATATCTAATTCCGCTTGCTGATTTGTTGTTAAATTTGTTTCAAAATCAAAATCATATTTTGTAGGTTTATTTTCTCTTTCAATTTTTTCAGCTTCTTTTTGTGAAATTTTAGCTTCAATATCGTTAAGTTCAGTTTGCGCCGTGCTTAATGCTATGTTTGCGCTTTCAATTTCCTGCTGTTTGATTGAATTATATTGTTCCATTGCGTTATCATAATTTGTTTTAGCCTGCAAGGTCTCTTTGGTGCAAATATCTTCTATTTGTTTTTCTTGTTCTTCTTTTTGAGATGTTAAAGTTTGGAGTTTTTCTTCCATGCCTAAAATGCCGTCTTTGCCTTGCAATATTTGCAGTTTTTCGTTTAATTGGCTTACATTTTGCATATCTTGTTTTTCTATTTTTTCTTCAAGCTCTGTAATTTGCCCGTTAAGTGAATTGATTTTATCCTGAACTTTTGTTTTTTGTTCATCGGTTAATTCTTGGCTTTGCAGTAGCGATAAAGCGCTTTTAAGTGCACTCAGATTTGATGTATCTTCATTTAATACTGATTGTGCCGAGTTTAAATCATTTTGAGTATTTGTTATATCAATATTTGTATCATTAATCAGCTGTTGAGTGCTTTCAATTTGCTTAACGGTTGAATATACGTTTAAAAATAACGCTTTTATTTCAGGTTGTGTGTTTATTTCGTCTTGAAGTGCATTTGTGTATTCTTTTTGCGCATTATCCAGATTTTCTTTTGCATTTTTTACCGTTTCGTTATCATCGGAGTATACGGAATTTAGTGCCTCTTTAGCTTCATTTACTTCAGTTTGCTTGATTGTTCTTGCATTGTTTAATTCTTCCAAGGTCATATTATCAACTGTTTTTGCTTGAATTGTTGATGTGGATGAACTTTGTGCGGAGCCGTAATAATTTTTGGGACTGGCTACTTCCATGCTGCTTGAACTCGGACTGTATGTTTCATAGTCTTCAAATTTATCAATTGTTTCTGTGTTAATATTATCAACGCTCAGATTGTTTTTGTATGAAAAATCTTTGTTTAATATGTCATAATATGCGCTTTTAACATCAGACAGCGATACTTCATCACCATATCCGTCATAATCTTTGATGTAATTTTTAAATTTTTCTTGTTCTTCCAAATTGATTATGCCGTCTGAGTTTTCATCAATTTTATTAAAGACTTTGTCATTTAAATATGCCTCTTGTAAAAGAGCATCCGTTGCATCTTGCCCTTTAAGAGAATTGTCATCTAGAACAACATCCTTTTTTTGATATTCTCCGGAGTGTATATCTTCAACACCTTTTGTAATATCATCCAAACTTATTCTGTATGATGATGAATTTTCTTCGCTTGCTCCTTGTATATTTTGTAAAAATATACCTACTTCTTCGGAATCCAACTCTCCGCTTTGGTCTATATCAAGTGTTTTTTGAACTTGTTCATCTTGCAGTGCTTCGTTAATTACATCTTTGATAAAGTCGTCATCAAGTTTTTTTCCGTCGTTTTCTTTTTTATCTTCTTCTTCGCTGTCTACAAGCTTTCCGTTTTCAATGTTCATTTTTAAAATTTTATCTATACTTTTGGATATTGAAAATTTTGTTGCGTGATATTTGGATTTCAAGAAATCTTTAAACTCTTCTTTGTGTTCAAAGATGCTGATATTATCGTTATCGGCAATTTGTGTATCCTGACCTTTTTTTTCAAGCTCGCTTACGTAATAACTGTAAAATTCTTCTTTTATGCTTTGTAAGTTCATACACCTTTTCTCCTTTTAATTTCTACGGATTAAAAGGAGAAAAGCTTTAAATATTGTTACAAAATTTAACAATAACTATTCTTGAGCCGTAAATTCGTCTTTACCGACTCCGCAAATCGGGCATAGCCAATCGTTGGGCAAATTGATAAATTTTGTTCCGGGTTCAATGTTTTGTGTTTGGTCTCCTAATTCTTCAATATATGTATATCCGCACATATTGCAAACATATTTTGCCATTTTGTCCTCCTTTTTTTACTTTTATTATTTTAACTTTGATAATAAATTTTTACAACAGGTTTATTTATTACCTTACAATATTATCTAAAATACTCTAAATTGACCATGATTTTTATTTTTAGTTTATAATATATTAACAGTAATAGAAGTTATAATTGAGAGGTGCCATGACAAATTCAGTTAAAATTGATGACAAAAATATAGCAAGCATTGATATGGTTATTAAATCGGATGTTGCAAAAGAAGTATACGACAGAACACTAAAAGCATACGGCGCAAATGTTAATATAGCAGGCTTCAGAAAAGGCAAAGCACCCAATGCGATAGTAGAAAAATATGTCGGAGCGGACAGAATTAAAGCTGAAGTTGTAGACAGGCTTTTTCCCTCGGAATTTCAAAAAATCGTGGATGAAAATAAACTTAATGTTGCATTTCGTCCCGTAATAGAAAAAATGACTTATGAAAACGGAAGCGATATCGAATTAAAAGTGTCGGTAGAATTGAAGCCCGAAGTTAATCTGGGTCAATACAAAGATGTCGAAGTCGAATATAAGGAGTTTAAAAATCCGCAAGATGCTCTTGATAAGGAATTAGAACACACAAGAGAAAGATTTTCAACTTTAAATAAAGTTGACAGACCTTCAGGCGATAAAGATACGGTTGTATTTGATTTTGAAGGATTTGTCGGAGATGAAAAAATTGAACACGGAGAAGGCAAAAATTATACTCTTAATCTTGCGAACTCTAATTTTATCCCCGGTTTTGCGGAAAAGTTAATCGGTCACAGCGCAGGCGAAGAATTTGATATAGATGTTACTTTTCCCGATGAATACCACGAAGAAAAATTAAGAGGCGCTAACGCCGTTTTTAAAATTAAACTGCATGAAGTCAAAGAACGCATACTGCCCGATTTAAACGATGAACTTGCAAAAAAGGCGGGTAAGGATAATCTTGAACTTTTAAAAGAAGATATTAAAAACTATTTGGATAATCTTGAAAAAAATGAAAATGACAGATTAAAATCCGAAGCAATTTTTGATACTGTTGTAAATACAACAAAGATAGATATTCAAGATACAATGCTTGACAGAGAATATCAGGCAATTATGCAGGATGCTCGTGCTCAAGCACAATATGCAAATCAGGATTTTGATAAATTGGTCGAAAAAGACGGAAAAGATGTTGTGGAAAACCGCTTTAGAGACGAGGCAAGAAAAAGAATTATAAATTCTTTAATCGTTGAAAAAATTGCTAACGAAGCGCAAATTAAAGTTGAGCAAAAAGATATTATGAACCACATAAATCAGCTATCCGCCATGTACGGCGTAGCTCCGGCGCAATTGTTTGAACAGTTGAGACAAAATCCGAATTCTTTTGCGGCAATTTCTCAACAGATTACGGCAAATAAAGTCAACGAATTTTTGCTTGAAAACAATAAATTTATCGCAAAATAATAAACGAAAGGAAAATATATAAATGAGTTTTGTACCCGTAGTTATAGAACAATCTTCAAGAGGTGAAAGGTCTTTTGATATTTTTTCAAGACTTTTGAGAGAAAGAATTATATTTTTGGGAACTCCGATTGATGATATGGTGGCAAATTTAATTGTTGCGCAAATGCTGCTTTTGGATAGCGAAAATTCGGAAAAAGACATAATGCTGTATATAAATTCTCCGGGCGGTTCGGTAACGGCAGGTTTTGCAATATATGACACAATGCAGCATATCAGAGCCGATGTTTCGACTATATGTCTGGGACAAGCCGCTTCAATGGGTGCTTTCCTGTTATCTTCGGGTGCAAAAGGTAAAAGGCTTGCACTTCCGCATTCAAGAGTTTTAATCCACCAACCTTTGGGCGGAGCACAAGGTCAGGCAACCGACATTGAAATACAGGCAAACGAAATATTGAGAATTAAAAAATCGCTAAATTCAATACTTGCTTCTAACACAGGACAACCTTTGAAGAAAATCGAAAAGGATACTGACAGAGATTACATAATGACTGCGCAAGAAGCTGTTGAATACGGCATGATTGATAAAGTTATAACTCTTGAAGAAAACAAAAAAGATTAAACTAAGTCAAAAAAAGGAACTTTGGAAAATGGCTAAAACAACTGACCCTAACTTAAAATGTTCATTTTGCGGTAAAACCCAAGATCAGGTTAAAAAACTAATTGCAGGCCCTGATGTTTGTATTTGCGATGAATGTATAGAATTATGCAATGAAATTCTTGATGAAGAATTATTTAACTTCAAACAGGAAGGAAAAGAAGAAAATCAGGATAGTGAAATTACTTCAATTCCAAAGCCTCAAGAAATAAAAGAGTATCTGGACCAGCATATTGTCGGTCAAGATGATGCAAAAAAAGTTTTGTCGGTTGCAGTGTACAATCACTATAAAAGAATAGCACACAATATGGAAAATCCGAATTCCGACATTGAAATACAAAAAAGCAACATTCTTTTAGTCGGTCCTACAGGTTCGGGTAAAACTCTGCTTGCTCAAACTCTTGCAAAAATGTTAAATGTTCCTTTTGCGGTTGCCGATGCAACAACATTAACCGAAGCGGGTTATGTCGGCGATGATGTTGAAAACATCTTGTTAAGATTATACCAAAGTGCCGACTATGATGCTAAGAAAGCGGAAAGAGGAATTATATACATAGATGAAATAGACAAAATTGCCAGAAAATCAGAAAACCCGTCTATTACAAGAGATGTTTCGGGTGAAGGTGTTCAACAGGCCTTATTGAAAATGATTGAAGGAACTGTTGCAAATGTTCCCCCGCAAGGAGGCAGAAAACATCCTCATCAGGAATTTATTCAAATTAATACAAATAATATCTTGTTTATAGTGGGCGGTGCGTTTGTCGGCTTGGAAAAAATTGTTGAAAGACGCGCAGGAACTACAAGTTCTGTCGGTTTTGGCGCTGCCTCGTTAACAAATGAAGAAAAAGAAAGACTAAACGCTAAAATATTAAAGAAATTACAGCCGGATGATTTGCTAAAATTCGGTCTAATCCCTGAATTTATCGGCAGAATTCCGGTATACACCGTTTTGGATGCACTTGATGAAGATACCCTAAAGATGATTTTAACTAAGCCCAAAAATGCAATAATCAAGCAATATGCCTGCTTAATGGATATGGACGGAGTTGAATTAAAATTTGACGATGATGCAATTGATTTGATTGCTAAAGAAGCTCTAAAAAGAAAAACAGGCGCTCGTGCTCTTCGTTCAATTGTTGAGGAAATAATGCTTGATATTATGTATGAAATTCCTTCCAAGGATAATATAAAGGAATTTACCGTTACAAAAGAAATGGTTGAAAAGAAACAGAAAGAGTCTTCCCAAGGAGAAGTTGTCGAACTTCCGAGAAAACAAAGAGAAGAAATAGCTTAAAATTTTTATTGTTAAATGTCTGCTCGAATTTATTCGGGCAGACATTTTTAGAGTTAAAAAAAGGGAGGTTATCAAAACCCCCATTTCCCCATTAAAAAATTTCTAATTAATAAACCAATAAAATATCAGTTTTCTTATATTTAAATTTTAATCTATCTTATATTGTGTGTCAAAACAGTTAAAATATCTTTACATTTATGTATTTTTTTCTTTTTTCATTAAAATAATACAATGAGCTCTATTAATCAATTTAATTCCGTTTATATAAATATTAATTCTCCTAAGCCCGCAGGCTTGGTAAGGGATAATACCGTCCAAAATGAAATTTGCGATAACAAAAATGTTATGCAGTCAAAAAGCGAGCGTCCCAACACTTTTGCACAAAGTGTAAATTTCTGCAACAGCAGTGCTTTTCAAATAGAAGATGAGCTGATTTTAAAGTATATTAAAAGCTTGTTAAATATGCCCGACAGTATTGAAAAATTTATAGAACAGCTGAATACAAACACTGATTGCGAAGCTTTGCTTAACCAAAAAGCAAGAATTATTGTTGAAAATATGATTGATGTTGCTCTGTTGTCCAAATTTCTTAATGAAAATTCTAAATCAGCCCTGCAAAAGATTTTCACTACAATTTCTCAAGCTCTTAATTGCGGTTTAAACGATACGGCGCAGTTAAGACAAATTATGGATATATTATCTTCATTAAGCCGAATTACATCTAACCCCGACTGTAATTGTGTAAAAGAGCTTTTGCTTCTTTATCTGCCGTTTGATATGTATACTCCCGAAAGAATATACACGCACGATACTTTGGCTAATGCTCAAGAGACAAACGCTGAACCTAAGTTAAGCATTTTGTTTGAAACTGTCAATTTTTCAAATTTTTCATGTGAACTTGAGATTTTGAATAATTTGCTTTATATAAAATTTAATTCGATAAATAATTTTCCTTTTGAAAAATGCCGAAAAATTACGGAATTTCTTCTTAATAAAGCAAATATAAGATGTGCTATAGAAAATGTTGTAAAAAAGGAAAATGTTAATACAAATAATAATTCAAAACAAAATTTTAAAATTGTTTCAAGCGCTAAATTACCGATTAATATGGTATTAAGTGCGCATTTAATAATTAAAACGGTCTTTAAAATCGACAAAGATTTTTCTTCTACTTGATTTTTCTTAAGCTTGATAAGAAATTATTGTGCTCTATGTCGCCCTCGACTTGAGTTAAATAAACTTGAGTCAGCTCTTCTTTTGCATTTATTTGAGGAAGGTCTTTAAGCTCGGAAGAATAATAGTTTGCGTCGTTTCTTGAGTTTAGCTGAACTTTGTTTGCTAAAGCGTTTCGTGATATGTTTCTCAGGAAGGATAATTTTGACTTTGTATTTTGCGAAAATCTTGTATAAATTCTGATGGATGCATCATGTTTTTCAAGGTCAAATCTGCCTCTAATCAGGGCTGACAGAGTGTCCGAGCCGGATTTTATGTCAATTTTTTGAAGTATATTATCCTTAATTAAAATATCTCCTTCGATTTTATCAAATTGTCCTTCGGGAATATTGATAATATCCATTACTGTTATCGGGTTAATCATTGCAATCGGATTTCTGAAAACGGAAACTATTTTCATTAAGTATTCAACCAGCCCGATTTTTCCAATTGTGCCATCATTAACCAAAAATTTAATTTTTCCGTTCATTTTAAGATACTTGTCCGTATTCAGCTCTATTAGTCCGTTTGCTTTGCCTTGTATTTCATTTTCAAGATTAAA
>CANQAW010000070.1 GCA_947589525.1 Candidatus Gastranaerophilales bacterium | reverse complement strand
CCCACTGCGCAGCTAAAAATACAAGTAAAATTAAAACTACGTGAATAAGCCCGCCTGAAGAGCCTAAAATTAAAGCAATAACAATTGCTAACGCAGGGCCTACAACGGGAATTATATCTAAAATGCAGGATAAAAATCCGACTAAAAGAGCGCTTTTTTCACCAATTAATGCAAGACCCAAAGCAATCACCACGCCCACAAAAACCATTGCAAGACCTTGCGCAAAAATGTAGTTTCCGACTTTATCAGAGATATTATCTAAGATTTTTTTAGCTTTTTCTTTTTGTTCTTGAGGGAAAAATTCTACAAATTTATTTGTTAATCTGACTTTATCGGATGCCAGATAAAATACAACTATTGCCATGGCAAAAATTGTTGTAAAGCCGTTTGCGACAGATTTTGTTGCCGTGATGGAATTTTCAATTAAACTTTTTGCACCCGTTGCAAGAGGTTCTTTAATTGAATCAAAAGTAACAAGCGAAGCAAGAGAAGTGTTGAAAATTTTAACATTTAAAATATTATCAAATTTATCAAATAAATCAGGCAGTGAATTAATAAATTCCGTTATTTGTACAACCGAAACTCTTAAAACGGGAACTAAAATCAAAATCCCTGCCAAAAGTAAAGCAAATAAAACCAAAGTAACCGCAAGCGTTCTTGGAATTTTTTTCTCCATTTTATTTATCAGAGGGTCAATTGCACAAGTTATCATAAAAGAAGCAAACAAAATCATCAAAATATCAAGAGAGTATATCGAAAGCGCAATGACTGCTATTATTATAATAAAAGTTATGATATTTTTTGCATTTAAGATGTTAACTTTATCCATTTATAACCCTTTCAGTTTTTAAGATTATTATAATTTATGATATAATTTTTTTATAAATTATACAATAGAAAGTAATAACATCAAATGACCGACTACCCCCAAACAACAAACCAATTTTTAAAACCTTATAATACTAAAAGAAATTCGAAAGGAAACCTTGAAATATCATCTTGCGACCTTGTTGAGCTTGCGCAAAAATATAAAACACCTTTATATGTTATAGATGAAGTCACTTTAACAAAAATGGCAAAAGAGTATATTGAAGCATTTTCAATTTATCCTAAAACAAAAATCACATACGCTTCAAAAGCTCTTATGACTTCCGCAATCGCAAAGATATTTTCCAACTTGGGTTTTGGTTTTGATGTTGTTTCAATGGGTGAAATTTATACTCTTTTAAACGCCGGAATTGACTTAAAAAAAGTTTCTTTTAACGGAAATAATAAATCAATTGAAGAAATGGCGTTTGCCCTTGATAACAATATTGACCATTTTAGCGTTGATAATTTTTATGAACTTGAAGAGTTGAATAAACTTGCCAAATCAAAAAATATTACCCAAAAAATCCACTTAAGAATTACCCCCGGACTTGATTGCCACACTCACGAATATATTAAAACGGGTAAAATTGATTCAAAATTCGGTTTTGATTTAAGTCAGATTGATTGTGCAATTGATTTAATTTTAAATAAATATAAAAACTTAAATTTAGTCGGACTTCACGCTCATATCGGTTCTCAAATTTTTGAAACTCAGGTTTTTTATGATGAAATCGGAATTTTATTGAAAGAAATTAAAAAAATAAAAGATAAATTTAACCTTGAATTAAATGAAATTAATATCGGGGGCGGAGTCGGAATAACTTATATTGAAGGCGATAACCCGCCGAGCATTTTTAAAATAGCCGAAATTGTTAAAAATTCAATTTTAGATAACTGCAAAAAATATAATTTAGTTGAGCCCGTTTTATATATTGAACCGGGACGGTCTTTGGTTTGCTCTGCCGGTTTTAGTTTATATACAATAGGAAGCCAAAAAGAAATTAAAGGAATAAGAAAATATATAGCTCTTGATGGCGGTATGGCGGATAACCCGAGACCTTCCATGTACGGGGCAAAATATGAAGCGGAAATAGCCAGCGCAAAAGAAAAAGAAAACTTTGAAAACGTTACCGTAGCGGGAAAATTCTGCGAATCGGGGGATATTTTAATTAAAGATATAAAATTAAATTCACCAAAATCAGGCGATATTTTATGCGTTTACAATACGGGAGCTTATTGTTATTCAATGTCATCCAATTATAATTCAATACTTAAACCCGCAATGGTTTTAATAAACAACGGTCAATCGGATGTTATGGTTAAAAGGCAAACACTTGAACAGCTTATACAAAATGATGTTATAATTGACAGATTAAAATAGAGAGGGAAAATGAATCTTACGAACTTTTACGTAATTTTATCAACACAAATACAGGATTTTCTTAAAGAAATGGATAAATTTGCCATTGGCGTTAATATCTTTGAAATAATTTTTCTTATTTTTATTCTCTATTATCTGTATTCAAGATTTATCAAGGGAACGCACAGCGAAAATCTTATTCGGGGTTCTCTTTTGCTGGTCGTATTGTGGGGAATATCAGAGCTTTTAATTCGAATTAATCTTCATATTTTGGGTACATTTTTAAAAACTCTGGTTTCAATAGTTGCCTTTGCCTTAATTGTCATATTCCAACCCGAATTAAGACGCTTTTTGGGTTATATTGGAGAAGGAAATTTATTTGAAAAACTGTTTGTCAACAGTCCTGATTTTACAAACACTAAAAAAGTTGATATCGCAGGAGAAATTATTGAAGCAATTAAATATATGTCCAAATCAAAAACAGGCGGATTAATTGTTCTTCAAAAGGATGCAAGCCCCTTAACTCAAAGCGATGTAGGTGTTAAATTAAACGCAAACATCACTCAGGAGCTTTTGCTTACTATCTTTTTCCCGAAAACTCCCCTGCATGACGGCGCCGTTGTTATTCACAATGATAAAATTTTATCTGCGGGAGTGTTACTGCCGTTGACTGAAAACCCGAAGCTTTCTTGGAGATACGGAACACGCCACAGAGCAGCAATTGGAGTATCTGAAGTATATCCTGATTGCGCTTGTATTGTGGTTTCCGAAGAAACGGGGGATGTTTCGGTTGCAATAGACGGTATTTTAAAGAAATATGAAGACCTTGGAAAATTAAAAGCCGATTTAATAAGAATTTTAGGTTATAAGAACGAAGAAAAGAAAAAATACGAAAAAAGCTTTATTAAATTTGATAATATTTTCGGAAAAAACCAATAAAACTATTCGACTTTATCTATAATTCCGCCTAAAACAACATAATCATTATCATACACAACAACGCTCTGCCCGATAGCGATTGATTTTTGATATTCGTCAAATGTAACTTTTATGTTATTTTCATCAATCATTTCAACTGTAACATCTTGCGGTTCTTGAGTAGAGCGGAATTTTGCTTTAGCTTTAAATGTTTTTTGAATTGAATTTTTTTTAATTATATTGATATCGGTAGCATATAAAACATTTTTAAAAGTTTCATCTCTAAAACCAACCACAACTTCATTTTTATCTTTATCTAAGGATAAAACATATAAAGGTGCGCCGGATGAAACTTTAAGCCCTTTTCTCTGCCCTACGGTATAATTCCAGATACCTTTATGAGTACCTAAAATATTACCTTTAGTATCAACAATATTTCCGATTTTTTCTTCAATTTCCAAAAGTTCGTTATAATCGCCCGAATAAAAATCCTGACTGTCGGGTTTATCAGCGACTTCAAGTCCCGCGGAGTGCGCAATATTTCTTATTTGTTCTTTTGTATAATCTCCCAAAGGAAGAATTATTTTAGAAAGCTGACTTTGAGATAGCCTGTATAAAAAGTAGGATTGGTCTTTTTTAGGGTTTATTCCTCTTTTTAGATAGCAGTTATCGTTTTCTTTAACAATTTTTGCATAATGACCCGTTGCAAAATAATCAAACTTAATACCGCTTGTTGAGGCAAGCTCTGGCAGCGCCTTAAATTTAATTAAAGAGTTGCATCTTATACAAGGGTTTGGGGTTCTTCCTTTAAGGTATTCTTCTTTAAAATAATTCAGAACAATTTCGTCATATTTTTGCGCGCAATCTATAACATGGAAATCTATCCCTATTTTTTGCGCTATTTTTCTTGCGTTATCTATATCTTCCTGTTCGTTTGGTTTAAAACAAGAGTCCCTGTGGCTTTTAGGGGAATTACCAGCACCTTTTATTTTGCGCTCACCCCAAATTGCCATAGTAGCGCCTATTACATTGTATCCTTTTTCTTTTAATAAAATTGCGCAAACGGTTGAATCAACACCGCCTGACATTCCGACTAAAACAGTTTCAGCCATGAGTTGTTCCTTATTAAACATAAATATTTAATAATAAATAAAAATTTAAATCAATAAATAAAAAAAGAAACAATCCAAAAACGTTTGCGATTGTTTGTTAATAGTGTGTGTGGGTGTGTGTAAACTGCTTTTATATTTTGTTATTATCGTAATTTTCTTTTGTTATTTCTATTTTTTTATCACCGATAATTTTTAAATACATAATTGTTCCGTCTTTTTCATACATCGCATAACTTGCACCATCTTTTACATAGCTTTCTTGAAGGTTTTCTTGAGGTACATTGTTGTTATTGCCGTTGTTATTATCTGATGTTTGAACTTGAGAAATTTGAGTTTGAGATGTTTGAATTTGAGAAGTTTGAGCCTGTGAAGTCGAATCTTGCGTCAAAATGGTTTCAACATTTGTTGAATTAGGTATATCGTCTTTGTTTTCGGTTAGTTTTACAAAACTGTTGTTTTCAAAGTATGCATTAACTTCCGAATTTTTGTTTTCATTGGCATCATAGCCTATTATTGCAAGATTTCCGTTTGCATCCAATACTCCCGTCATTTCCGCAAAACTGTCACAGCCGGCTTTACCTTGGGCATCCACATCATCTATCATTATATTTTGCATTAATTGGTTGTCGTTAAAGGATACTCTTGCAAGATGAGATGTTTTATTGTCTTTATATTCAAATATGGATGCAAATTTCATATATCCGTTTTCACATTCAAAACGTACATATCTGCCTTCGCCTATATCGACATTGTAACCCGCTATTTCGCCCAGCGGTCCTGAACTGCTTGTAACGGATGAGTCTTTTGCGTTAATTTTTGCAATTGCGCCGTTAAATATATCTCTTAAACCTAAAATTCTGTCTTTGTCCTGATTTATTTTATCGGTCGTATAAATGCCCGCATTATTGTTATTGCTGTTAACGGAAGGTGTTGAAGTGTATTGACCCGTATAAGGATATGTGCCGTCAAAAGGAGGAGCAGGCGCCATAGATTGCGTATCGGGGTTAGGAGATAAAGTATTTCCCAAAGGTCCCGTACTTGTTGAAGAAGAACTTGAAGAAGACGAACTTGAAGAAGAAGATGATGATGAAGAAGACGAAGATGATTTTTCGGTTTCTTCATAACCGTAAATATTACCGTCGCTATCTCTGTCTATTTCAAAATTCTTATCGCCGTATGATGCATTTTTTCCCGAAGCACTGACCGTAAGATTTTTTAATCTTGATAAGTCAGAGCTTGAAAAACCGTCTTTGCCGTCTAAAGAAGACAGTAACGAAACAACTTCATCTGTATTAAATTCTTCATCTAAAACATCCAAATCATACAGTTCATTAACAATTTCATTTGCTAAATCATATTCGTCTATGGTTGAAGTGCCGTAATCTTCTTTCAGATTGCTATATATTTCGTTAATATCAAAATTTTTTATTTCATCTTCATTTTTTACTTTTGAATAATTTCTGCCGTATATTAATTTTAAAATGTTTTCGTTTGCCTTGCTGTTACTTGTTTTATTACTGCTTTCCTGTTCTTTTTTAGAGCTTGCCGTATAGCTTGTTATTGTTTTACGGGAATTTCTTTCCAGTTCAACGGTTTTTATACTTTTACCGTCATCATTTTTTAAAGTAATTTTAGAGCCGGTACTGTTTATTTCCATGTTTTCAAGATATTCGAGGTCTTTGCTTGAAAAATTTTCTTCATCATCAAAATCCGCAAATATATTAACAAGTTTTTCTATATTTGCATCTTCGTCGGTATCGTATCTGGTTTTATCGGTTCGGTCGTAATTCTCGCTTCTTAAACCTAAAGAATCTATTTCGCTTTTCAGCGCATTAATCAAGTCTCGTCTTTTTACCGTTCCGTCACTTGAATTTTTGGCAAGGTCATCATAAATAGAAGTAAAATCAAAGCTGTCGCAAGCTTCTTTAAAGTTATCATCGCTTTTTAATTTTGTATAATTTGAGCCTAAAACCAACTTTAAAAAATTAGTGTTTATATTTTCCGAACCTGACATTTTTCTTCATTCCTCAAATACACCCTTTTAATTCTTTAATCGGATAAACGAAGAAATACTTTAGAAAAATTTAAATTATAATTAACAAATCTTAATATCTTCAATAAGCTTTTTAGCCTTGACGCTGTCTGTCATCGCAATAATAGTCCAAAAAAGAATTTGAACCTGCGGTCTGAACCAAATTGTATCAAACAATCCATGACCAAAAACCGCTAAAATCATCAACAAAGCACACAAACAAAGGATTTTCTCCTCGTTTGAATTAAAATCTTTTAAAATAACTTTTAAACATTTTTTAACAACAAAAAACAAAAACAGCAAAAAAGCACCGAGCGCAAAAATTCCGCTCTCTACTGCAATTTCCAGCGGAACACAATAAGAACCCAAAGCATCAAAACCCGTTTTCATATAAAGCCCGTAGATTTCTCTAAAGTTTTGATTTCCGACCCCTATGCCCAAAAAAGGATTATCCGAAAACATATTTATACAGGATTGATAAACATTTAATCTGAAAGAAATTGAGCTGTCCGCCCTTAAAGCAAAAATAGAAGTAAATCTTTTTACAATTGCAGGATTTGAAAATACAAAAACCAAAAACAAAAAGACAGCGCCTAAAGATAAGTTTTTATACCGTTTTTTAATATTTTTCAAACTGCCGAATTTTTTACGGACATAATATATAAGAAAAAATGCAAGACAGGGAAAGAAAAGTAAAAATCCCAAATATGCACCTCTGCATCCTGTATCCGTTATTGCAACAAGCGCAATTAAAAATAAAATTGAAAATAATAAAGATAAGCGTTTTTTGTTTTGATTTAAAAAGTGTAAAATTAAATATACGAAAGAACTCAAAGCACACAATAAATATCCCGCAAGCAAGTTTGGATTATATGGTTTTAAAGTTCCGTAAGCACGGGATATAACATCTTCCGGATTTATATTTGACATATCCTGCCATGACGAAATTTCAGCTACATGGCAATGATTTTGCAATATGGCAACAAACGCTTCAAAACTCGCCAGCGCACATATAAAAAACAAGGTCGGAAAAATTTTATTTTTATTATTTTTGAAATAATCACATACACAAAAGAAAAATAAAATATAAACACAGGTTTTTAAATATCCGTGAAGGCTCAGCTTAAAAAGAGTTGAGCCGAATAAGCTCATTGTTACCAAAAGAAAATATATAACAATCGCCTTTTTGGAAGATGAGAAATCGAAAGATAAATCTTCTTTGATAATTTTTTTAAAAATTATTATAAATGAAAAAATCAAAGACAAAACGCCTATTACTTCACTCGGAGAAAAAACGGAAACAAACAATATCGACAATAATGCAATAAATGCAATGTTGTCAATATTGTCCGCCAAAAAACTGTTGTTTATAAATTTCAAAACTCTGTTATACATGTCTCTGTTTATAATCAAGCTATTGTACATCCTGATTTATTTTTGTGTGTTTGTCCAAATCCTCATGAACTTTATTTGCAGGTTCGGGACTCAGAATAATATTGGTAATAACACCGTTTAGCTTGTAATTAGAGCCTTCAAGAGTTATCGGCATTCCTATTTTAACTTTGTTGCCTCCCGCTACAGCGTCTGCGTCTTTTGTTATTTTTGCGCTGTCGGATACTTTAATTAAATAATCAAATTGGTATGGCGATGTTTCGTCATCAACCAAAACATAGTTATTTCTGCGATTTGGCAAAGGAACAACCATTTTGCGTCTCGAATAAGTTACGTCTTTGACTTTTAGCTTTGTATAAGGAACGTTTCTGATTGTAACAAATGTTTCTTCATTATCATTTATAACAGGCTTATCGGAAGTTGAGGTAACACCCCTTAAATATATCTCAATTTCGATATCGGTTGTAGCCTCTATTTGATTTGAAGAAGTTGCTCTTTTATTTGTAAAAGTTAACACACCTACAATCAAAATTACAATAACTATCGCAATAACTAAATAATCAAAAGGTCTCAATTTTTTAATAAAATTCATAGTT
>CANQAW010000069.1 GCA_947589525.1 Candidatus Gastranaerophilales bacterium | reverse complement strand
AACAACTTTTATTGTCGGATATCCCGCAGAAAGCGAGGAAGAATTTACTCATTTGTATAATTTTGTTAAAGAAATGAAATTCGACCGAGTCGGTGTTTTTTCGTATTCTCGTGAAAAAGACACTTACGCATATAATTTGAAACCTCAAATTAAACAAACGGTTAAAAATAAAAGAAAAAGAGAGCTGATGAAGCTTCAAAAAGAAATTTCTCTTGAAATTAACAAAAAATTAATCGGCAGAGTAATTCCCTGCATAATTGAAGAAATTTATCCGAACGGCAAAATTGTCGCCAGAAGCTATAAAGACGCTCCTGAAATTGACGGACTTGTATATATAAAAAGCGATGAATTTTTTACTCCGGGTGAAATTGTAAATGTTTTAATTAAAAAAGTGTCAAATTATGATTTATATGGTATAATTGATTTGTAATATTTAACTGTCTATGGGGCTTATGAAAAAAAACAGTACTACTAATAAAAACGAATTGGCAATACTTCCTATAAGCGCTATTTCTCAAGCGCTTAATGTTCACCAACGTACATTACGCATATATGATAAAGAAGGTATCCTTTCGCCCGAAAGGTCTGATAAAAACAGACGAAATTATTCTCTTAACGATATGGAAAAAGCCAAGCTGATTTTATTCTTAACTCGCAGTTTAGCTCTAAACCTTTCCGGTGTTAAGATTGTTTTAGCAATCCTTGAAATGAATAAAATTAAACCGCAGGATTATCTTGAATATATTACCAAAGCTGCTAAGTTGGCAAAGATTGATACTAAAACTCAGCAAGAAAATTTAAAAAAGACTTCCAATCGGGGAAGAAAACCTTCTAAGTAATTTTAGTTATTTCGGATTATAGTCAAAAGCAAGGTCAAGGGTGGGCGCTTTCATTACGATTGCACTTGTTGATATAACGTCAACACCCGTTTTTGCTATTTCTTCAATGTTATCTATTGTAACATTTCCCGAGGCTTCAACGATTGCTTTTTTATTGATTAATTTTACGCATTTTTTCATTTCATCAATCGTCATATTATCAAGCATTATAATATCAACATTATTTTCAAGCGCTTCAATTACCTGTTGCTGTGTATCACATTCGACTTCAATTTTATGTGCATGTGAGATTACTTTTTTCACCTGTTCAACTGCTTTTGTTATTGAATTGTTGTATAGAGCAATATGATTGTCTTTTAACATGACACAATCTGATAAATTAAAGCGGTGAAGCTTATTTGAACCGACTTTTACCGAATATTTTTCAAATATTCTGAAGTTAGGAGTATTTTTTCTTGTATCTGCTATATTTACGTTGTATTTTTTTATTTTTTGCGCAAATTTATCCGTGTATGTTGCTATGCCTGACATTTTTTGAACAAAATTAAGCGCCAGCCTTTCGCCTGACAATATATATCTTGCATTGCCTTTGATTTTAGCCAGCTTGTCGCCTTTTTTTATTTTATCGCCGTCATCAAAGAAAAATGTTATTTGAACTTTACCATCGGAAAGTAATTCAAAGACTCTGCAAAACACCTGACTTCCTGCCAGAATGCCGTCATTTCTTGTAGTCAGGTATATTTCAAATTCCTTTTCGTCTAAATTGGTGCAAATCGCCTGTGTTGTGATGTCGCCATAAAACATATCTTCTTTAAGCGCATCAATAATGTATTTATCTATAACAAAGTTATCGAGATAAAATTTGTTCATAATTAATTTTTCTTTCTTTTATTTCTATGCTCTTGTGAGGATAATCTTCTCTGTAGTGCGCTCCGATTGAGTTTTTTCGCTCTATTGCGCTTTGTGTTATCAGCTCGGCACAGCACAGAGCATTATTTAGTTCGTAAAACTCACGATTTTTGGCGGGATTAAGCGAAATAATTTCTTGTTTTATTTGTTTTATTTGATTAATTGCGTGCGATAATCCTTTATAGTTCCGTCTTATTGCAACATCGGCACTCATTATATCCTGAAGTTTGCCAAATAAAATGTTTAATTCGGCGGTGCAGTCCTGTAAGTCTTCTTCATTTGAATATTTATCAATGACGCTTTTAATTTTTTTGCCGAAGATTTTTGGAGGCTCTGTATTGTTTTTTGCAATTTTATCCGCCAGCAGATTTGCAAAAACACAGCATTCCAGCAGAGAATTTGAAGCAAGTCTGTTTGCGCCGTGCAAACCGGTTGATGCGCATTCTCCTATGGCATACAAATTTTTAATTTCGGTTTCACAATTTAAATTTACTTTTATACCGCCCATAAAATAGTGCTGTGCAGGTTTTACGGGAATTAAACCCGTTTGTATGTCAATATTGTTTTCGTTTAGCAGTTTTAATATGGTCGGAAATCTTTGTTTGAATTTTTCTATTCCTATTTGAGAAATGTCAAGATTTACATAGTCTGTTTCGGTTAACTCCATTTGTTGTATTATTGCTCTTGAAACTATGTCTCTGGGGGCTAAATCAGCTTGTATGTGATAGTTTTTGGCAAAATAATTTCCGTCCAAGTCGACAAGTTTTGCCCCTTCTCCTCTGACCGATTCCGATACAAGAGGCATTGATTTTTTATGATTTTTTATATACATTGCGGTGGGGTGAAATTGAACAAATTCCATATCTTCAACTTTTGCACCCGCATTGTATGCAAGCGCAATTCCATCGCCCGTTTGCGTCTTGGGATTGGTAGTTTCTTTGTATAATTGTCCTATTCCGCCTGTTGCTATTATTATATTGTTTGAATAAATTACCTCATATTCATTTTTTAACCAGTTGTATGAGATTATTCCTTTACAAGTATTGTCATCATCTACAAGAAGTTCAACAGCCATTGTGTTGGTGTATAGTTCAAGGTTGTTTGTTTTTTGAAGGTTTCTGCATAAAGCTTCTTCTATGACTTTTCCTGTTGAATCTCCTTGTGAATGTAATATTCTCGGACATGAATGAGCGCCCTCAAGGGTAAAATTCAGACTGTTGTTTTCGTTTTTGTCAAAGTTAACACCGTAGCTTATTAGTTCCTGCGCTATTTCGGAAGATTTTTCCGATACAAGTTTAATTGTTTGCAGGTTATTGATTCCGCATCCTGCTTTAATTGTATCTTTAATGTGTGATTCTATGGAATCTTTTTTGTTTATTTCCGGTATAACACAGACAATTCCGCCCTGAGCCAGAGAGGAAGAACCCGAAAACAATTCTTCTTTTGTAATTATAAGTATTCCTTCTTTAAATTTGTTATTTAAGGAAAGCTTGTTTGCCAAATATAAACCGCTTATTCCGCTTCCTATAATTATTGCATTGTATCTTGAATATTTCATTTTGTTACCTTGTACTTATATCATATACTAAAAAGAAATTAATTAAAAATCGAATATTTTACGCATATTTCTGTGGTAAAATATTTTCTGTACAATAATATTTTTATGAGGTTAATTATGCAAAATACTAAAAAAAGAGTGCTTTTGTGCATATTGGACGGATGGGGAATTTCAAATGATACAAAATATAATTCTATATATAAGGCAAATACTCAAAACTATGACAGATTATTAAAAACCATGCCAAATACAATATTACATGCCGACGGTCTAAGTGTCGGACTTCCCGAAGGTCAAATGGGCAACAGTGAAGTAGGACATTTAAACATCGGTGCAGGAAGAGTTGTTTATCAGGAATTAACCAGAATTAATAAGGCAATTGATGACGGTGATTTTTTTAAAAACCAAGAATTTTTAAATGCAATTAACCATGTTAAGAAAAACAATTCCGCTGTTCATATATACGGTTTATTGTCTAACGGCGGAGTGCACAGCGCAACTAAGCATCTTAAAGCTTTGATTAAAATGATGGCTCAAAACGATTTAAAAGAAGTGTATCTGCATGCGTTTCTTGACGGCAGAGATACTCCTCCGAGTTCTGCTATTGATTATTTGAAAGACATTGAAGCCGAGCTTGAAAAATATAATTTGCCTAAAGTAGCTTCAATTATCGGCAGATATTGGGCTATGGACAGAGACAAACGCTGGGACAGAGTAGAGAGAGCTTATGACTGCCTTACTCTGGATAATCCCTCGTTTGATAATTCAATTGATGCTATCGAAAGTTCTTACAAAAACAACGTAACGGACGAATTCGTAGAGCCGGTTGCGATTTCTCCAAGAAGAATAAATTCGGGTGATGCGGTTATATTTTTCAACTTCAGACCGGACAGAGCGCGAGAAATAACAAGAGCATTTAATGAGGCGGATTTTGACGGATTTAAGCGTAAAAAAATCATCAATAATCTGTATTACGTCTGTATGACGCAATATGACGAAACTTTTAGTGTTCCTGTTGCATTCAGACCTCAAACTCTTAAAAACATTCTCGGGGATGTTTTAGATGAAAATAATATAAAGCAGTTCAGAACCGCAGAGACGGAAAAGTATGCTCACATTACCTTTTTCTTTAACGGCGGAGTTGAAAAATCAGGCAGACTTGAACAAAGAGCTCTTGTTAATTCACCCTCGGTTGCAACTTATGACCTGCAGCCTGAAATGAGTGCGCCAAAAGTGTGTGATAACGTATTGCATGCACTCGATGATGAAGAATATCAGTTTATACTTGTTAATTTTGCCAATCCCGATATGGTTGGTCACACGGGTATTATTGAAGCTTCAATTAAAGCCTGTGAAGCCGTTGATGAGTGTGTAGGAAAAATTGCCAAAAAAGCACTTAAAAATAATGTTGTAATGATTATTACGGCTGACCATGGAAATGCGGAGACAATGTTTAATCCTGATACAAACACACCTCATACGGCGCACACGACTAATCCCGTTCCTTTTATCGTAGTTTCAAATGACAGGGTTGAATTAAGAACAGAGGGTGTTTTGGCTGATATTGCTCCTTCCGTTCTGGATATTTTTGGCATTAAAAAGCCTGATGAAATGACGGGAAAATCAATGATTAAAGCTTTTGCAATGAATAAGTAATAACCCCGTAATGCCGAATATAACGGCAATTATGCTAATAAGGCTTGCTACGGGAAAGCCGGAGACATTTAAAATGCTGTCAATTCTTATGCTTTCGATTGCGAGCCTTATTATTGAATATATTGTCAAATAGCTAAAAAATATAGTTCCTGATTTTAAGTTGTTGAATTTTTTAAACAAATATAAAAGAACCATAAAAGCGCATATATCAAGTATACTTTCGTATAAAAATGCAGGCTCAAAAAATTCGATATCCGTGAAATTTTGCGGTCGATAAGGCTTATCAACGTACAGCTTAATGAAACCTTGTGCAGGTCTTCCGAATGCTTCCTGATTGAAATAATTGCCAAATCTGCCTATTGCCTGACATAACGGCAGAACCAGCGACCAAAAATCCGCATACTTTAAAAATGATATTTTTTTAGATTTTGTATAAAGATAAATCCCGATAATTCCAAAAAATATAGCACCCCATATCGATATTCCCCCATGATTAATCATAAAAATTTCTTTTGGGTTTTGAGAAAAATAATCCAATGAACCTAACACATAAAACAATCTTGCCCCAATTAAACCCAGAGCAACGGTAAGAGGAATTGAACGTTCGAAATAATAGAAAGTTTTCATATCGGTTTTTGTTTTAACAAAATACTGTGCAAGAAATATACCCGTAAAAATTGCAAAGGATAAAATTATGCCGTAATAGCGTATGGGGTAGTTAAATATGTACATAAATACGGGATTATGATGCGGGTTTATGATAATTTCCATATTGCGCTTTCGTAAAATTTATTAATAATTACTATTTTATTATAATATTTATGTTAAATTTAAATGTAAATAAATCAAGTGATTAATTTTATATATGATGGATGAGAATTTAGTTTTACTGGAATATTGCGATAACTTTGCGGATAATTTTTCTAATTATGCTTACGGCAAAATTTATGAAAAAGAGAAAAAAGCTAAATGCTTTTTTGAAAATAATCCGAGAAAACGCAAAAGATTTGAAGATAAAATGAAGTATTTTTCAATTGAACCCAACTATCTTTCATCTTCAAGATTTAATAATATAATAAAAAATTCCGCAAAAAATCTTGTTTGTAATAAACATTTTAAAACAGACGACATTAAATATTTAGATGATGATATTCTTAAGTGTATTAAATTTGATAAGCTGGATTTTATTGTAAATTATGATGTTTTAGATGAGATTACCGCCCGTAACTCTATAGGGGTCTATTTAAACAGCTCGGATATCAATAATAACAAAATAGATTGGGATTTTATCGACAGAGCGTGCGCTCGTTTAAATAAATATTTAAAAAATCCGGTTTTATTCATTTTTACGGACGGCGAAATTGAGCATGATTTTTTTCTTGACTTTGAATATAAAATTCTAAATGAACTAAACTGGAAGGAAAATTTTTATTTCTTGTCCAGATGCAAACACTCTATTATTCCCGAAAACAGTTCGTATTCTTTAAATTTTTGGTCATCACTGCTGGCAGATAAAAGCTACAGTTTAAAAATAATTCAAAAAAACAACAATCGAAAATACAAGCCCGATAATTGGATTGAAATTTAACTATTCAAGAGGCTGTTTTATATAAATCCCTTCTCCGCCCAAATATTCAACTTCTTTGCCGTTTATATGAAGATAAACCGATTTATCCGGATGATAACGTTTGATGGTTTTATTAAGCTGTTTAACTCTGTTTTCGACACTTTGACTGCCTCCGCCGTTTCCGAAATTGGAAGAGAGATTTATTATAATTGTGCTGTTAGTTTTTTTGACGGAAATTAAATCAACATTCGGTGGAATTTCAGAATATATTCCGTTTTTCGTTTCAGATATCATAGGGCCTTTAAGCAATGCGGTTATGACACTTTCAAGAGTCGGTTTTGAATTAAGCTCTCTTTTTATTTCCGTTAACTCACCGTTTTTATTGAAAAAATAGCAGTATTGAGTATATTTTTTAACTTCTTCCTGAGCTTTTTTATTGTATTCTTCCACCTGTTTATTTTGTTCTTGAATTATTTTTTGTTCACTTTGTGTAATTTCGCTATTTGTGTCGTTCTTGCGTTCCATTTGGTAAAATTCATTATTCTCCGATAATTTTAATTCGGGAGAAAAACTGTTTTCTCCCATTATTTTATAAAACAAAAAACCAAGACACAAAACCAAGCAAATCAAAAAAGTTTTAACAAAAGTATTCATTTTATTCGTCCTTAAAATTTTTTTTGGGCTTTATTAAATTATCCGATATTTTGCAAAGAGATACAACTTTATTATTATTTGTTAATAATATAAATTCATCATCTTTAAATTTAGTATCCGTAAGCTTTATAAAATTTCCGTTTTTTATTAAATGAAGCTGCTGCGCATTGATTTTAAGCGTTTTTATGTCCAAACAGTCAAGCGGGTTGATTTTTTTGTATTTTTCATTATCTAACTTATTTGAATTTTTGAGTTCAAAATTCCCCGCTTTAATTCTGGTCAGTCTGCTCATATATGCACCGCATCCGAGCTTTTCGCCTATATCATTTACAAGTGAGCGAATGTATGTACCTTTTTTGCATGAAACATAAATTATTGCAGTGTCTTTTTTAAATTTAAGAAGTTTGATTGAATATATTTCTATTTCTCTGGGCTTTATGTCAATTTTTGCGTTTGAATTGTATCGGGCAAGGTCGCAGGCTCTCTTGCCGTTGATTTTAACTGCACTATATTTTGGGGGCGTTTGCATAATTTTTCCCGAAAATAATTTTAAAGTTTGTTTCAGCTCTTCTTCCGATATATTTGCATTTGATATAAAAGTCTTTTCACCTTCCGAATCGTATGTGGATGATGCATAACCTAATTTCATTTCCGCTATATAAATTTTATCCGAATTTAATAAATCCAGAAGCCTTGTAGCTTCTCCGACAGCCACTTGCATTACTCCGCATGCAAGCGGGTCAAGCGTGCCGCTGTGACCGATTTGTTTTATTTTAAGCCTTTTTCTTAAATATTTAATGACATCAAATGAAGAAATGCCTTTTGGTTTATATATGTTAAGAAAATACATTACAATTCGCCGCGTTGAATTTTGTTGATTAATTCGGTCATTTTAGCGCCATGTTCAAGTGAATCATCTAAAATAAATAAAAGAGAAGGGGTTTTTCTCAGTCTTATTCTTTTGCCCACTTCATGTCTTATCTGCGGAACATGACGTTGAAGAGCGTTTGCAGTTTTATTTTTAACGTCATCATTGCCAAAAACGCTGAAAAAAACTCTGGCTGCCGTGTTATCGGAAGATACATCAACATCCGTAATTGAGACCATACCGCAAATTTGCGGGTCTTTGATTTCACGGAATATAATATCCGATATTTCTCTCATTAGGGCTTTTCTGACTCTTTCGTTTCTTAATGACATTTTTTACCTGACTTAAACTAGTGTCTGAACTTC
>CANQAW010000068.1 GCA_947589525.1 Candidatus Gastranaerophilales bacterium | reverse complement strand
CCTATAATGGAAGGGTGCGATAATTTCTGCTCCTATTGCGTAGTTCCGTATACTCGTGGCAGAGAGCGCTCAAGAAGTATAGATGCCATAGTTAAAGAAGCAAAAGATATTATTAAAAAAGGATATAAAGAAATTACGCTTTTGGGTCAAAATGTGGACAGTTACGGTAAAAACCTATCAGACGGTACTAATTTTGCGCTTCTTTTGAAAGCTTTGGATAATCTTGAGGGGAATTTCAGAATACGTTTTACAACATCTTATCCCACCGATATAACGCCTGAAGTTATTGAAACGGTTAAAAATTCCAAAAAAATCTGCGAGTGTTTTCACATTCCGATGCAATCAGGTTCTAATCGAATTTTAAAGGAGATGAACAGAAGATATAATTTTGAAGAATATGAAAAAATTGTTCAAAAAATAAGAAAAAACATCAAAGATGTTACCATAACGTCTGATTTTATAGTAGGATTTCCTTCGGAAACGGATGATGAGTTTCAAGATACAATAAAAGCTATTGAGAAATTAGAGCTTGATTATTCAAATACTGCCTCATATTCTCCCCGCCCCTTAACAAAAGCGGGAAAAATGACGGATTTATTTATCAGTGAGGATATAAAAAAGAAAAGACTTCAGATAATAAATGATAAAGTAAAAGAAATGAGTCTTAAATCCAATCAAAAATACGTGGGAAGAACTCTTGAAATATTAATTGATAACATCAAAGACGGAATATATCAAGGCAGAACAAGGAACAATAAAGTTGTTCATCTGACCGATAATAAAGATTACAATATCGGTGATTTTGTTGATGTTAAAATTGAGCGTGCAACAACTTGGTGTATGTTTGGAAGTTCAAAATGAATTTAAGTGTACTAATTAAAACTTATAACTGCGAAAAATATCTTTTTGAAATACTTGAAGCGCTTGCTGAGGCAGATGAAATTGTAATTTTAGATTTTCATTCTACGGATGAAACTGTTGCCGTAGCAAAAGAATACAAAACAAAGGTAATATTTTCGGATAAAAACGAAAAAACAGACTTTAAAGAAATTATTGAAAATTTAAAAAATGACTGGGTATTAATTCTTGAAGAAAATGAAATAGTTCCGAAAAAGCTTTTGGATAAAATAAATCAATTAATTGCCAATCCCCCGAAAAATAAGAATATTTTTTCGTTTCCCAGAAAATATTTTTATTTAAATAAAGAAATAAAATTTCTTAAAGAAAAAAATCAAATCAGACTTTTTAGAAAAAATTTCTGCGTTATTAAAGAAAATTTTTCAATTTCTCCGAACGGAAAATATAAAATTCAAAAAGTTAATGAAAATTTTAAAAAGAAAAACGAATATATTTTAAAATTTATTGATAATAATATTTCTTTGAATATAGAAAATATGCTTGAAAAAAATAAAGCCGTTTTGAAAACAACTCCGATAAAATCCCCCTCAGTTATTGCAAAGCCTTTAATTTCTTTTCTGTATTGGTACATTTTAAAAAGAGGATTTTTAGAGGGTGAATTTGGTTATTTATTTTCAAAAATGAAATTTATCGAAGAATTTATTTTGCAGATAATGATATTGGAAAAAAATTTCAAAGGGGAAAAATATGATATTTGACAGATTAAACAATGCAAAGCAATACTATACACTGGGAGAAAAAGTAAAAAAAGGATTTGAGTTTTTGCTCAATTCTCCTCTTGTTGATTTAAATGACGGCAAATATGAAATTTTGTCCGATGAAATATATGCAAATGTTCAAACCCTGAAAACCAAAAATGAAAAAGACAAAAAATGGGAAGTACACAGAAGCTATATCGATATTCAATATGTTATAAAAGGTGAAGAAAAGATGGGTTACGGCATTCTTGAAGATTTTACGGATGTTGTTGCTCCTTATGATTGCAATAAAGATGTTGCGTTTTTGTCAAACGGCGAATATAACTATATTAATGTTAAACAGGGCGATTTTGTAATGTTTTACCCAAACGACGTCCATGCTCCGATGCTCAGCGTTAAAGATGATACGGTTATTAAAAAAGTTATAGTAAAAATAAAAATCTAAATATTTTCTATATTTACCTGTTCAATTTTACGGCATTCGTCTTTTCCGTATACGGAAACACAATTTTTGCCGTTGTGCTTTGAATGGTATAATGCGGTATCAGCACAATTAACCAGTTCTTTTGGTTCTTGACCGTCTGTTGAATATTGTGCAACTCCCATAGAAACCGTCGGGGAAAGATTTTCTTTATCATTAATAGGAACGACGATTTTTGCTATATTGCTTCTTATACGCTCGGCAATTACACAAGCATCTTCTTTTTCGGTTTCGGGTAAAATTACAACAAATTCTTCTCCGCCGTATCTGGCAGGAATATCGATATTTCTGACAGTTTCTTGTAATACCGAGGCAAGGCGTTTTAATATTGTGTCGCCCATTAAGTGGCCGTATGTATCGTTTATTTTTTTAAAGTTATCAATGTCCATCATAATTAAGGACATGTTTCTCTTGTATCTTTCGCACCTGCGAACTTCGTTTTCCAATAATGTGCAGAAGTGACGGTAAATATAAAGTTTTGTCATACCGTCTTTTGTGGCAAGTTCGTATAATTTTGCGTTATCAATAGCTATTGCGGCTTGGTTGGCAAGCGAGGTGATAAATTCCAAATCTTTTTGATTGAATAATTTCCCTTGTTTTTTATTTGTAATGTTAATAACGCCTATAACTTCGCCTTTGGCAATTAAAGGAACGCAAAGAAGCGAAGTTACGTTGCTCATATATTCTTTAACTATGTATCGAGGGTCGGCACAGCCAAGATTTGTTATAATGGGTTTGCGCTCTAAAAATACAGTTCCTGCAATGCCTTCTCCAATTCCGATTTTAGCGCATTGAACGGCACCGTTATTTATTGCCGTTTCAAGCTTTTTATCTTTCAGACCGCTTACAATTCTGACCTGAAGCGCATTAAGCGAATAATCATACAGCATTAATGAGCCTTTTTCGGCGTCAAGCGTAATAAGCGCTTTTTGAATAATAACCTGAAGCAGTTTTTTCAAATCATCAATGAAATTAACCGCCTGAGAAATATTATAAAGAATTGAAATATTATGAAGAGATTTTTGAAGCTGTGTTATTTCTTCATTTCTTTTAATTTGCCTGTGATATTTTGCAATAATAGGTTCAATATATGAAAGCGCCGCATTTAAGTTTGAAAATACCGTTTCATCAAGCGGAGATTGCGGGTCTTCTTTCATAAAGCAATAGCAAATAGGTATTTCCCTGTCAAAGAACACTCTCATTAAACTCGGGTCTGCGGGGATTATATTGTTTACTTCAATAAATGATTTATAGTGCTGTGTTCCGGCTTCTTCGCTTATTTTTATCAATTTGGCGCATTTTGTAACGTCCCAAAAAGTCGTTTTATTCGAATCCGATTCGAAAAACTCGGTGTTTCGTGTTTTTTCGTTTGTATATACGCATTTATAATTGTGATTTTCAAGCAAATAAAAAGTTACATGTTTTGAATTTATTAAATTTTCACAATACTGCGCCAATTTTGCAATTAATTCATATATATCATCCGTTTGATTAGCAATTGTACTAATGTCAAACATCATGTTAAGATAACTAATATGTTTTTCCAAATTTTCATTCAAATTTTCGGACATAGTATAAAAAACCAACTACCTGATATTTAAATTATAAATGTTAAAAAAATAAAAAAACATATCCAACCTTTTTAAATACTACTTTTGGAGGAAAAATGAGCAATATTTGTAAAAATTGGACAGAATGGTTAAAATCCGCAAGGTTTGCTTACATGGACGAACAACAATTAAAACAGACCCTGCTTTGGCTAAGCGCAATAAGAGATGAAGTTTTAAATCTTGCCGATTTGAAAGAAAATCAGATAATTGCAGATTTCGGCTGCGGTTCGGGATTATTGGGTTTTGGTGTGCTGGACAAATTTGAAGACAAAGTTGAGCTTATTTTTTCCGATAAATTTCAGGATTGCTTGGATGAATGCAAAAAAATTCTTGACAGTACAAATATATCAAGCAAAGTAAGTTTTCTTAAATCCGATATATGCGATATTAAGCTGAAGGATAATTATTTAGACAGAGCTCTGACACGTTCCGTTTTGGTTCATGTTTTAGATAAACAAAGCGCATTTTGCGAGTTGTACAGAGTTTTAAAACAGAGAGGATATTATTGCGCTTTTGAACCTATAATATCTCAAAATACAAGATATAACGAGCTTACATCTAAAGAAGAAATAACGGATTACGACGAATTTAAACGTGCCGAGGATGAATTTATGAGCCGAAGTGATGACCCTTTGGTTAATTTTGATGCGGACAGTTTAAAGAAAAATATTGAAACAGCAGGTTTTTCTGATATTGACCTTAACATCAAAGTAGTTTCTTCGACATATACTGCTCAAAAAGATTCTGTTTTACTTTGGTTTACAACTCCTCCCGCACCAAATCAAAAAACCATGAAAGAAAGATTTTTGGATTACTTTGATGAAAAAAAAGTGAATAATTATATTTCTGAAATTCAACAAGCGCTTTCAAACAAGGAAATCTGCGTTGAGACAAAAACAGCTCTTATCAAGGCAGGAAAATAATGAAAGAGATAAAAAGAAAATGTCAAAGCTGCGGTAAAATAACAGACAGGGTTGAATTAATCAAAATAACAAAACTGCAGACAGGCGAGCTTAAAATTAATCCGAAAACAAATGAGCTCGGAAGAAGCGCTTATGTTTGCAAAAACAGCGAATGTATTGAAAACCTGATTAAGAAAAAAAGACTGAAAAATGTTCTTAAAACAAATAATTTCGAGGAAATTTCAAGAATTGAACAGGAATTAAGAAAATTAGCCGAATAATAAATTGTAGTCTTTTAAAAGCAGTGTTAAATCTTTGTTTTCGATTGCATTATATATTTTTTCTTTTAATATACCTGTGTTTGAGGGAGTTTTTAAATTTTTCGGAAGCATAATTTCGTTTGTATTGGAACATGCGCAAAATCCTTTGTTTATAACAAGAAATTCTCTGTATGTTTTTAATATTGCAATAAAACGGCTGTCAGGAGTGTATATTTTATTTTGGTAGTATTTAACGTCTCTGGGATATTTGTTTTCCGTAAAATCAATTAAAAAATCAAGCTCTCCCGTATATTCTTCTTCTTTGGCATCTTCCCCCAAAAGCTGATTTCCTTCTATCTCGTAATTTTCAAAATTTGAAATATAACTTGCCCACATTAAACAGCCCAAATAAAAGGAAGTATTTATTTCAAGGTTTTTTTCAAGTTTTGGAGAAATTGTATTAAAATTAAGTTTTTTTATTTTGTTATTTGGTAAAGAACTAAACATGTAATACATATATCCGACTGCACCTAAAGAATTAATCACTAAAGGCGCAAACCCGGGGTCAAATTTAATTTTTTTATTCGCATTTTCCATAAACTAATTCTATCAAAAATATTTCATTTCACAAAAACAAAAAATTTTAAAATCAAAAAAGAAACAATTGCAATGGGTAAAACCAGTATTGCTTGAGCAACATATTCATTTAAAGAGACATTATAAATCAGAATATTTAACAAAAATCTGTTTAGAAAATATGTTAATATATAACTTGCTATAAATTTAAATATTAACTTATTGTTTTTGTTTTTAAAAACAATTGTTCCGGTTGTTTTAAAATTCCACAAAACTCCTAAGATATATTGTAAAAATAAAGCAATATCTGCTTTTAGCCCTATAGTTATAAAAAAGGCATAGATAATATAACTTACTATTGTGTTTAAAAGTCCGACACAAAGGAATTTAAAAAACTTTTCATCAATTTTTTTAAAAATTCCCCATAAAAATCTTTTATGAATGTAGTGAAAATAATTGGAAAACACAGCTCTTGTTTTTTTTAAGAGCTGTGTTTTTTTGGTTATATTTTTAATTTTAGCCGACATATTCTTTAACTTCAGCAGGTGTATTTTTAGCATCCAGTTTGATGCCCGGACCCATTGTAGTTGATAAATATATCGATTTTAAATAAGTACCTTTAGCGCTTGACGGTTTTGCCTTTAAAACGGCATCTGCAAGAGTTGCAAAGTTTTTAATTAAATCATCAGCCGAAAATCTCATTTTTCCAAGAGGTACGTGAATCATACCTTGTTTATCCGCACGAAATTCAACTTTACCTGCTTTAGCATCTTTTACGGCTTTTGCAACGTCTGTTGTAACGGTGCCTGTTTTGGGGTTAGGCATTAAACCTTTAGGACCTAAAACTTTACCTAATTTACCAAGTTTAGGCATCATATCAGGTGTTGCAATTAATGTATCAAATTCAAACCAACCGTTTTGAATTTTTTCAATAATTTCTTCGCTTCCCGCTTCGTTAGCGCCTGCTTCTTTTGCGGCAGGAACTAAATCCGCTTTTGCTATAACGCAAACTCTGACTTCTTTACCAAGACCCGCAGGTAATACGGTGGTTGAACGAATTTGCTGATCGGCATGTTTAACATCAATTCCAAGGCGCATATGGCATTCAAGGGTTTCATCAAATTTTGATGTTGCGCTTGCAACCTCTTGAAGTTTTTTAATGGCTTCAAGAGCTGTTGATGGTTGAACAAAACCTTCCATCATTTCATTTATTTTCTTTTGTTTTTTTGTTAATTTAGACATTTCTTTCTCCTTATTGGTATTAACGGCAAATTTTGATATTTGCCTCCCACCTTAACTATTGTGCAACCGTTACACCCATTGCGCGCGCCGTGCCTTTAATCATTTCAACGGCAGCTTCAAGAGTGGTTGCGTTTAAGTCATTCATTTTGATTTTTGCAATTTTTTCAAGTTGTTCTTGAGTAATTTGTGCAACTTTTGTTTTGTTCGGAACGGAAGAACCTTTCGGAAGATTTAATTCCTTTTTAATTAAAACTGCTGCCGGCGGTGATTTAACAACGAAATCAAAGCTTCTGTCTTCGTATACATCAATTACAACGGGAATAATGTAACCCGCTTGTGAAGCAGTTCTTTCATTGAACTGTTTGCAAAAATCCATAATGTTTACGCCTTTTTGACCTAATGCGGGACCTACGGGCGGTGACGGATTTGCCTTTCCGGCTTCAATTTGAAGTTTAATTTTGCCGGTAATTTTTTTGTTTGATTTTGGTGCCATTTTATTCTCCTTTCGTGGTAATTGCGGATTTGTTTAATCCTTCCACTGTTTGCACTTTTTATGTTGTGTTTTGTTTTTTATTGTGCTTCGCTCTTGCTGACCGCAAGCTCGCTTCACTCTGGCTTTGCGCCTTTTGCTCCTGTGGGTATCTCGGTTCTGCTCGGCTCTGCTCGGCTTTGTCGCCTCGCAACCTCGATTATCCTACGTTGCCATAGAACGGTCTGCGGGCTTTCGGTAAGGCTCGCCGCCTTCCCGTGCGCCCTTCGCACACTGTTATACTTTCTGGATTTGTTTGTATTCTAATTCAACAGGGGTTTCACGACCAAAGATTGAAACCATTGCTCTAAGTTTTGATTTATCGGGATAAACTTCGGTAATATCTCCGATAAATTCGGCAAACGGGCCGGATACAATTCTGACTTTGTCGCCGACTTTGACATCAAGTTCAATTTTTGCAGTAGTTTGTTGACCTCTGTGAATAATTTTTTTGATTTCCGAGTCTTTGGCGGGAATAGGTTTTTTAGCCGTTCCGACAAATTTTGTGACTCCCGCCGTATGTCGTACAACATACCAAGAATCATCATCCATTATCATTTCAACTAAAACATAACCCGGAAATATTTTTTCTTCTTTTTTGGTTTTTTTACCCGAGCGCACCTGAGTAATTGTTTTTTGAGGAACTTCAATTCTGAAGATTTTTTCGCCCATGTTCATATATTCAACACGTTTTTCAAGATTGACTTTAACTTTGTTTTCGTATCCCGAATAAGTATGAACAACATACCAGCGTTTTTTCGGTGCTTTTTCTATTTTATGATCGGCTTCTTTACTGATATAAATATTTTCTTCCGTATTTTCTTCGGAAGTGTTATTATCAATAATTTCTTCTTTTAGTTCGTCATCTTTTTTCTTCGCCATTTTCTAAACCCTTACTTTATTAGACCCAAAAGACCCTTAAAAATGATATCCATTAAATATACAACTATGGTAAAAAATATTACAACAACAAGAACAATCCCTGTTTCAACGATTGTCTGCTGTTTTGTAGGCCAAGAAATTTTTGACCATTCGGCTTTGACACCTTTAAAATAAACTGTCAAATCTTCTTTAATGTTATTTTTCTTTTCTTTTTCCGCTGTCATTTTTTTCTTTCTCTGCCGATTGTTCGATTATCTTCTAAAATCGCGCCCTGAAGGACTCGAACCCTCGACATCCGGTTTTGGAGACCGACGTTCTACCAACTGAACTAAGGA
>CANQAW010000067.1 GCA_947589525.1 Candidatus Gastranaerophilales bacterium | reverse complement strand
GGTTATTAATGTTTCAAATGAAGTTGGTTACACTTCTTTAGGCACTACACAAGAAAGCGACGAAACATTCAGAATAAGACGAGATAGAAGCACCGCATATCAAGGGGGGAATGGTTTTGACAATATCGTAAGCCAATTATTAGCGCTTGAAGGGGTGATTGATGTTAACGGTGAAAACAATAACACAAATAAAGTAAGTGAGCAAGGCACGCCCGCCAATTCAATATGGGTGATCGTTAACGGCGGGGCTAATCAAGATATAGCGGATATTATATATAATAACATAGCAGGTAACGGCACGAGGGGGGCTGTAAGTGTTGATATAAACAATATCGCAGCCCAAACAATTACTATTAACTTTGACAGGACTAACCCCGTACCATTCTTCTTAAAATTTGAAATTCAACCGTTATTTAAAAATCTGACTTTAAACAAACAAATAATACAAGATTATATTGCGCAAAATTTAACATATATCATGGGCGAGGATTTAAGCACCGCAAAACCTACGCAAATTGCAGCCGAAGCGCTACAAAGTTTAGGGGAAATAGGTTTCCCCGTTAATGTTCTTGTTTCTTTAGGCGGTAGTGCTACAACTGATTATGCACCTGGGGAAGCAACGCCCGCAACGGCAGGAAGCACAACAACTGAAAGCTTAACCGCCCGATTAGCAGCAATAGGTAATGTTACTAACGGAACCTTGGCTTTAAATGTTAATGGCACACAATACACTTTAAAAACTATTAATTTTAACCAACAAGCCAATGTTGATAATTTTGCAACGGTTTTAAATAATTCACTGGAAGCAGTACAAGCAACCGCAGGAAGCACCACAACGCCGAATATTAGTGCAAATATAGCTAATTTTAGAAGTGTGTCAGATGGCGTTTTAACAATTGAAATTGACGGGCAAGAAGAAACAATAACCGATATTGATTTACAAAGCGTGACGACTATTCAATTGTTACAAAGCACACTAACTCAAAAGATACAAAATGCTACAATTACTGTTGAAAATAGCAACCAATTAAAATTTACTTCAAATACGACAGGCGCAAGCTCCAATGTTATACTTAAAGAAACACAAGACCCGCAAGGAACTGATATTTTTGGAGCTACGTATTTAAACGGCACTGAACAAACGGAAGTCAAAGGAACCGATAAACCCGCTTGTGTAGTTACTTCAAATGAAGATAATCAATTAATATTTACTTCTACAATAAAAGGGGCTAATTCTCAAGTTGAATTATTGCAAACAGTAGGCCCGCAAGGAACGGACATATATTTACCCGCTTATTTAAACGGCGCCGAGCAAGTGACGGTTAAAGGGGTAGATGAAACATATAATAATTTAAGTAATATTCAAATTGATGTTATAACGTTAGAGGATTTTATCGGCACAACCGAAACACAAACAATAATTTTAAATTACAGCGCAGACGGTTGGAATATTAGCAATAAACCCGTTAATATTAGTGATTATGGAATTACTTATGAAGGAACAGCAATTGTTGGCGATAAAATAACTATAAATTTAACCGACGGCGAATGGACTAATTTTATAAAATGTACTTCATTGGCTAATTTATTTGTTACGGACGCTAACAAAATTTATATGGATTTAGTACAATAATTTGCTAAAATTTGATACAATAAAATTATGGATTATCAAGCAACTTTAAATACTTTATCGGAATATTTTTGTGATTTGATGATTATACAGTATAAGACATCAGAGCAAAATAGAGCCTTATTATATTTATTAGCACAAGTTATTTTTGGCAATATGTTAATAAAGCAAGTAGAGGATTTATGCGTTGATGTTGATAAATCGGAAGGCGTACAGCTTGATGTAGTAGGCGCTTGGGTTGGTATAGATAGATTCTTTCAAGGCAGGGAAAATTTCACTCACCCTTATTTTTCCATGCCTAGCTATAAGACTATTAAAAATAATGAATATTTACCATTTACAGGCGGTTTTTCAACTTATGAAAATTTTTCTGCCGTTTTAGGCGGTTTTTTGATGTATCAAGATGATATTGACGTTAAGACAACATTTAGTAAATTGCCTGATGAATTGTATAGACCCTTAATTAAATTAAAAATTATTAAAAATTCAATTAAAAAAACTAATAAATCAATAGATGAAGCAATATATAATTGGAGCGGGGGCGAAGTTTATACAACTTGGGACACAATGAAGCTAACTTTTAATTATGCTCCAAACTTCCAGCAAATAATGGAATTAGCGCTTCAAAAAAATGTTTTGCCCGCTCCGTGCGGAGTAAATATAATTTTACGAGAGGTTGAAGAATGACAAAATATAACCGAACGACTGGGCGTGTATTCGCAGAGAATGCTAACCCAAACGGGAATAACCCCGAGATTGGCGTATTCGGAAGCGCACAACTGGGAACATATCAAGGCTCTAATGATATAGACGAGATATCCGACAATGAAGCTTGGGGGACAGGTTGGAGCGCGGGGGTAGTTTCTAATCTTAATTATCCGCCATTGCCTGAATTCAACGGCATATTGAAATATATCACACAACAAATAGCATATATCCTTCAAGCAGGTGTACCCGAATGGGACACAAATACTATTTATTATAATAATTATTATTGTTCTCATAACGGCAAATTGTGGCGCTCTAATACGGATGATAATATTGGTAATGAGCCTGGGCAGTCCCCGAGCTGGTATGACGCCACTACACAACTTCCTATTGCTTCAAATGATAATTTAGGTGCTATTAGAACCGACGGAGTAACAACACAAACAACTGTCGAAGGCGTTTTGAGCGTCATTCCTTCAGCAGCTTTAGCTTTTCCAATAGGCGACCCTATAATTACATTTAGTGATACTTTGAATGATAATGAAATATGGCTTGAAGGTGCATTATTATCGGAAGAAACATATCCTCTTTTGTTTTCAAAATACAATTATAGATTTAATAAACCTAGCGATTCATATGAAGTTAACCAAGATTTAATAGTAGGCGAACCTACAATAAACGATAACCTAATGTATACGCCGACAGCACAAACTGCATATTTAAATTATGATAGAGTTGTCAACGATACAGCCAACCCTTTTGAGTTTATTATAGGGTTTACAGCGCCAAGAACTAATAAAAATTATTGTTCTTTGATAGGGGCTAGGACACGCCAAAATTTAGGATTCGCTTTAGGAATAAACGCAGCTGGCTATATATTTCTTGGCATTAGTTCAAATGGAACTAGTTATAATATAGCAAACTATATACAAGCCAATAAACAACCAGCGGCGTTAACCAGATATAAAAAATATTATGTTAAACTTACATACTCGGGCGGTGAAACTGGAGATTACGACGTTTATTTAAGACAAGAAGGCACAGAGGAATGGACTAATATATATAATTTAGCTGCGCGTGCTAAAATATTTTCAGATTATGAGCTTAGCTTGGGTGTTGATTTTATAAATGCAAATTATTTTCTAGCTAATGAAGGCGCTATTGACCTGGTGAGTATATCAACAAAAGAAAATGAAACAACAACAAATTATTTAACTTTTGACCCCAAAGGTATGTTCAGAGTACCCGATTGTCGAGATAGAGCCTTTTGGGGCGCTGCTGATTTTGGATATATTGAAGCTGGTTTGCCGAATATTACAGGGGTTGCGGGTGTTAATAAAGTTAGTTGCTCAGGTGCATTTTACGGTTCAGGTAGTGGATTAGACCTTTCGCCCACTGGGACTTACAGCGGAAGCAGAAACATTAATTTAGATGCAGGTTGGCAAAATCCTATTTATGGCAATTCTGACACAGTCCAGCCTCCTGCTATTAAAGTGCGCGTTAAAACGAGGTATCAATAATGACTACATATATTTATGAATATGATAAAAAAACAGGTGAATATTTAGGCAAGAAAGTAGCCGAATCAGACCCTGAAGAGACAAAAAAAAGAGGTGAATTTGTGCCTTTAGTGCCTGCAAATGCTACTTTAAGCGAACCGCCTATTGTTGAAGATGGGCATGTAGCAGTTTATGTCATTGGAGCTTGGCAAGACAAATTAGATTATAGGAAATACTATCTTGTCGATGAAAATTTGAATATAACTAAAAACACAACTATTAATAAACCTAATGGCATAATAGTTGATAAAGAATTGGCAGAAAAAATTAAAAATAGTCCTGATGATTATAAGATTGTTGATAATGAAGTTATAGAAAAAACGCCTGAAGAAAAAGCGCAAGAAGAGCAAGAACGTCTTAATATGTTGTCTCTTACGGGTGCGGATGTAGAGCGTGCATTATATAAAGCAAAAAAAATTGATTTTAATGATGTTATTGAATTAGTTAAAGATAATCCAGAAATTGATTTAAAAGCGTTAAAGATTGAGCTAAAAGCAAATAATTTTTATAGAGGCAACCCGTATTTAAATCAAATTGGTGCGTTATTAGGTTTTAACTCTGAAGATTTGAATTATTTATTTAAAAATAAAGAATTACCCGCAAAGGCTCATGAAGCCAATGCCGACTAAGCGGGGGATTAATTCCCCTGCCGTCATAAAATAAGGAAAACACAATGAAAATACCAAGTTTAATTAATCAAATTCCATTTTTAAAACATTCAGCATTCAGACTTTATGCTATTGATAAAAGGAGGATAGAGAATGAAAAAAAACATCATGATTCATTTATTAATACTCTTACTATTTGCGGAGTTAGCTTACGCAAGTGAAACACCGCAACAAGATATTAAGAATACAAAAGGCTTCGCAAGCATAAACTATGATAGACAAGACAGTGAGCAAACAGGAACACAAAAGATTATTAATGACCATAGCGCATTTAATATTAATATTCTAATCATTAAAAAAGGTGCTTTATTTAATAACAATGAGGAAAATGCTAAAGATGAGATGGTTAACGGACAATAGCAGATTAGAAAAATTATCACAAGCCAATAAATGGTTAATGCTTGATAATGAATTGTTTTTAGATAAAGATAATTCAATATATATTACCCCTCGTAATTATATGACGGATAATTATACAATTCCCGATTGTTTAGCAGGGTTGGCAGGCAATAAAAGCAAGTATGACGTGCGTCCTAGTCATATCCATGATTTTATTTGCACGTGGCACCAAGCTATTAAAGTTAATTTGACAGAGCAAGAGTTAATTGACAAAGGGTTTTTAAAACAGCACAAGAATAAAATAATTTGTGAAGATATACCTATTAAATTTCTTGAATGTGTTAATTTTACCAAGTGGGGCGCAGATTGTTTATTTAAAAGAGCAATGAAGGCAACGGGCGCAATTCCCCCTTGTATATATAATTTATACAGATTTGGAGTATTTTTTAATATCGGGTGGTCTGTTGGATATCATCCGCCTTTTGATTTGTATGAAATTTATGAAGAGGTTATTTAATAATGAACTTAAATTTTAAAATGTCAGAGCTTGTGAAAAGCCAAAGAGCCGTTAAGAATAATATTAATAATCTTCCTACATCCACTGACAGCCTAGACAATATGCTTTTTTTAATCTTTAATATTTTACAACCGTTACGTGATAGGTTTGGAATTATAAACATTAATAGCGGGTACCGTTGCCCTAAATTAAATGTACTGGTTGGGGGCGCTGTTAATTCCAATCATTTATATGGTAGAGCTGCCGATATAACAGCTAAAGAAGCGACGCTTGAGCAATTATATAATTATGTTATTGCTTACTTAGATTTTGATGAGTGCTTTATTGAAACAAATAAAGCGGGCGCTCAATGGCTACATGTTGCATATAACCGAGCTAATAACAGACGCAAAACAAACAAAGATATGAGGGCTTTTTAACTTATGGAGCCTGAAAAAGTGCAACAAAAAATAAATGAAATATACAATTTTTTGTTCGGCTCTCCGAGCAACCCTGATAAAATAAGCTTAGTTTCAAAAATAAATTTGATGTTTGACGAAATAGGCTTTTTAAAAAAAAGCTTTTATGGTTCAATTATAACAATACTGATGTTTAGTTTTTATTTAGGCGGAAGAATGTACAAACTTGACGACATGGCACATGAAAGTTTGGAAAATTCCCAAAAAAATGATATAATATTAAAGAAAATTGAAAATATCGAAAATGAAATCAAGACAGAAACAATAAAAAAATAATTTTTTCTCTCTCTCTATAAAGACCATTCTCAATGACAAATTGCCCGCAAGGGCTTTTTTTATGCCTAAATAAAAAGCCCTATCAAGGGCGTGGAATCGAAAAGATTATATTTAAAAGTTTACTTGGATAGTATATAAACGGAGAAAAGGGCGCAGCCCTTTATTGCAATTATAACATGCGTTTAAAATAATCTACTATAATTTATGTATTTTAATATTAAGTTTTGCAAATTTTGTTGACAAAATTTTTAAAAAAATATAGAATTAGTTTGTGAATTGAAAAGAGGAAAAAAATATGTTTTTTAAAAAAATTTTTTGCTTGTTTGCTTTTAAACAAACATTAGACAACAACAAAAGTCTTGAAAATCAATTAGAAAATGAAATTCTTACGGAAAAATTCAACAAAAGAGTAAGATATTTTAACAAATTGCACACTTTTGAAATTATAAAAAAATATTTATGCAAAAAACATCCTTATGTTTTTTCATCGCTACCCCATGATGAACAAGCAGAGGCAATAGAATATTTTGCCGAAAAGCTTTTTGACAATAAATTGATGGATAGTGATTATATAGTGCAACCAGCAATTCTGGAATGTATGAAAGAGGGTTAATAAATTTATGCGTGATTATTTAGGTAAAGACCCTTATAATTTTAACACGGAATATGACTTTATAAAATTTTATCATCCTGAGATATTAGAAGAAAGAGGAAAAAAAATGAAAACTATTGAAGAAATTGAACAAAAAAAAGAATGGATTGTAAAGGCGCTTGATGATAGCGACAATCAAACCGAAGCGCAACAACTTAAACTATATGCACAATTAGACCTCATTAATTGGATTTTGAGGTGACAACATGAAAGAGCCTGAAAACAATGTATTCGATATATTATATTCCATCAATGTCAATGACAAAACCGAAACGAAAAACAGCGGTAAGTCCAAGCTTACTTATTTGTCTTGGGCATGGGCATGGGCAGAAGTAAAAAAGAGATATCCTACAGCTAATTATACCATTGAAAAATTTGAAAACAATTTGCCTTATGTGTATGATAGCTTAACGGGGTACATGGTTTTTACCCAAGTTACTATTGAAGGGACAACGCATGAAATGTGGCTACCTGTTATGGATAGCAATAATAAAGCCATGAAAAATGAACCATATATTTATAAGGTTAAAGAGTATGATACAAATGGGTATCCAACAGGAAAATTTATCGACCGCAAAGTCGAAGCGGCAACAATGTTTGATATTAATAAAGCTATTATGCGCTGTTTAACAAAAAATTTAGGTATGTTTGGACTCGGTTTATACATCTATGCGGGTGAAGATTTGCCCGAAAGTGATACTCCTACACCTTCTGACGCCAATAAAGCCCAACGTGTATCGGCAGATGTTCAAAAAACCTATAATTGTGCTAATTGTGCAAAAGAAATAACACAAGCCGAATATGCGTACAGCTTGAAAAATTATAAAAAGGCGTTATGTAGAGAATGTCAAAAATTAGAGAAGGGGAAACCATGTTAATTTATTGTTGTAATTGCAATAAAGAAGTTGATTGTTATTTAACTAATGGAGAAGAAATTTATCCGCACAGACAAGATTTATACAATTTAAAATTTTATAAATGCCCTCATTGTGGCGGTTATGTAGGAACTCACAAAGGAAAAGAAACACCATTAGGAGTAATAGCTTCAACAGAAATAAAAAAAAATAGAATAAAAATACATTCACTTTTAGACCCTTTGTGGAAAACAAAAAAATATAAAAGAAAATATTTATATGATTATATATCAGAAAAATTAAATTATCGTTATCATACGGCTAATTTAAAGACAAAAGAAGAATGTATTAAAGTATTAGATATTTTGAATCAATTGAAAGGGAAAAAATGAAACTTACAAACATTAATTATTATTCAGATGAAGCAAACAAAGAATATTTGAGTGTTTCACAATTCAAAGATTTTACAGGAACCATAGCTTATAATGGATGTGAAGCTAAGGCTTTACAAAAAATAGAAGGGTTGTATGTTGAAGAACCTACAAAATCAATGTTACAGGGTTCATACATTGACGCTTGTTTTGAAGGTACAATTGAAACATTTAAAGAGCATAACCCGTCCATGTTTACTTCAAAAGGTGAATTAAAAGCGGAATTTAAACAAGCTCAATTGGCTTATGAACGCACCCAAAGAGATGAGCTGTTTAAACAATATATGAGCGGTCAAAAACAAGTTATATTTACGGCTGAATTATGGGGCGCTAAGTGGAAGTGCAAACTTGACAGTTACATTGAGGATAAATG
>CANQAW010000066.1 GCA_947589525.1 Candidatus Gastranaerophilales bacterium | reverse complement strand
TTTGCGCTTTTTTGCTCCTGACAAATTCGCCCTTCGGGCAAGAATTTGAAACGTCGCCTATCAATAGTTACGTTAAAGCCAAGCTCATCGCTTGGCTTAACTTCACTCTGGCTTACGCTGTTTTGCTCCTGAGGAAATCAAAGATTTCCACGTCGCTTGGGTAAGGTTTCTCAAACGTCAAAAGCTCTCGCTTTCGCCGTTTTTGTCACACACCTTTGCTCGCATTTTGCTCGTTGGGTGCATCGCACCACAACTCGCTTTATGCGAGTTTTCTACATCATTCCCATTCCGCCCATGCCTGGCATTCCGCCGCCCATTGGCATTTCGGGAGCTTTTTCTTCGGGAATTTCAACGACTGCCGCTTCTGTTGTCAACAGCATTGAAGAAACCGAAGCCGCATTTTCAAGAGCACTTCTTGTAACCTTTGCGGGGTCTACAATACCTGCTTCGAACATATCAACATATTTATCGGCTAAAGCATCATATCCGTAAGCGCCTTTTTCTTTTCTTATCGCATCAACTACTACTTCGCCTTTAGCACCCGCATTGTTTGCAATGGCAATAACGGGGATATCCAAAGCGGCCGTTAAAATTTTGAAACCTGTTTTTTCGTCATCATTTTCGAAAGCTCTTGTTTCAAGTTCTTTTTGAAGTACTTGTTGAACTCTCAAAAGCGCAACACCGCCCCCGGGGACGATACCTTCTTCTTGAGCCGCGCGGGTAGCGTTAAGAGCGTCTTCAATTCTTAACTTAGATTCTTTAAGTTCAACTTCGGATGCTGCACCTACTTCAATAACCGCAACTCCGCCCGATAATTTTGCAACTCTTTCTTGAAGTTTTTCTTTATCATAATCGGAATCTGATTGTTCGATTTGTTTTTTAATTAAATTAACTCTTTCGTTAACTTGCGCTTTAGTAGAATCATCAACAACAATTGTGGTTTCATCTTTTGTAACGGTAACACGTTTAGCATGTCCCAGCATTTGAACCGTTACGTTTTCAAGTTTTATACCAAGTTCTTCGGTAAACATTTCACCGCCTGTTAAAATAGCGATATCTTCAAGCATTGCTTTTCTTCTGTCGCCAAATCCCGGTGCTTTAACAGCTACGGCTCTTAAAACTTTTCTCATGGTGTTAACAACTAAAGTTGCCAGAGCTTCGCCTTCAACATCTTCTGCGATTAATAAAAGTGATTTTCCGTCACGTGCGACTTGTTCCAAAATGGGAACTAAATCTGCGATTAAATTAATTTTTTTATTAACGCAAAGAACATAAGCATCTTCCAGCGTAGCTTCCATTCTTTCGGCGTCGGTGATGAAATAAGGTGAAATATAGCCTTTGTCAAACTGCATACCTTCAACTATTTTTTTATCCGTTCCGAAGGTTTTGGATTCTTCAACAGTAATAACACCGTCTGTTCCGACAACTTCCATACAATCCGCAATTAAATCACCGATAAATTTGTCGTTTCCTGCCGAAATTGTTGCGACTTGTGCTCTCATTTCCTTAGAGTCAACGGGTTTAGACATTTTTTTAATTTCTTCATGAGCAACTTTAACAGCTGTTGCAATACCTTTTTTAATACCCATGGGATTTGCGCCTGCTGTCAGATTTTTAATACCTTCTTTAAAAATTGCTTGAGCAAGAACGGAAGCTGTTGTTGTTCCGTCGCCTGCAACATCGTTTGTTTTGGATGAAACTTCTTTCAAAAGTTGAGCACCTGCGTTTTCCAGACCGTCTTTAAGCTCGATTTCTTTAGCTATTGTAACGCCGTCATTTACAATTTGAGGTGCGCCGAATTTTTTTTCAATAATAACATTACGACCTTTTGGTCCAAGAGTTACTTTAACTGCATCCGCTACTGCATTAACGCCTTTTAATAAAGCTTCACGTGCAGTTGATTCAAATACTACTTTTTTTGCCATTTTTTATTTTCCTTTACTAACTGTTTTAATTTTGTTTTTTAGAAATTTTCCGGTTTGTTTTGTTTATTTATTGTTTGTCTTGTTCATTTTTCTTTCTTTGTCACTCATGCGCCGTAACGCAAAGAAAGAAAAATGAACCAAAAAGAAAGAAACCTCGGCTTGCTCGTTTGGGAGCACCGGCTTGCGCTCGCTTTATGCAAGTATTGCCAATGCGTCTTTTACGGAGATAATCTTATACTCAACGTCATCTATTTTAACATCCGTACCTGCATATTTTGCAAATAATACAACATCGCCGACTTTAACTTCCATCGGTTCTTTTTCACCGCTGTCTAAAGTCTTGCCCGAGCCGATTGCAACAACTTCACCTTTTTGGGGTTTTTCTTTTGCGCTATCCGGAATAAAAATTCCGCCTGAAGTTTGTTGAACATCGTCAATCACTTTAATAACTATTCTGTCTGCAAGTGGTTTAATCATTTTATCCTCCTATTTGATAACTTTTTTCCCTTCACTTTAATATAATATATGGAATTTTCCAAATACTTAATTATGTTAACAAAAAATTAATTATTTGTTTTGCAAAAAATTTTCTTCAGTTTATTTAAATAAAAGTATGGATATTAATCTCTCAAAACCGTTACAAACTTTTTATAATCCTAACGCAGTTATCCCCACTCTTTTAATTGAAACGGGGGTCACTTTAGGAAGAAGCGCCGTTGCTTATAAAAGAGGAGGTCGTATTGAAGCCTCGGAAAGATTTGTGGAGCAAGGCACAAGCGCTGTTGTTTGGCTTTGGGGCGTACAATTTTTAAAAAAAATAGGAGAAAAAATCGGAAAAAATATTCCCCCGAAAGATAAAAATATCAACGCTTTTAAAAGCGCAAACGTGCTTATTTCAACTTTTATTGCAACCTTTTTTATAGGTTTTATTTTACCTAAAATTAATCATAAAATTACAAATAAACTTTTAAAAAAACAAAATCAAAATATCGAAAAAGCAACCCTTAGACCTTTAACTTTAGAAGAATATAAAAATAAAACAAAAGGAAAAAATCTTTCTTTTACTTCTTCGTTTGTTAATTCTTTGGCTAATTTAATTGAAAATAACGCAACGGCAAGGCTTTTAATAACAGATACGGGTGTCATTGCGGGCAGATATAAAAATGCAAGAAATAAATACGAAAAAATAGAAAATCTATTTAGAGATATTTCTTCAATTTATTTTTATCTTTTTTCAACAAAACATTTTGTTACTTTATTTAATAAATTAACAAAAAGCGTTGATATTGACCCTCGCGCGCTTGAAGTTTTAAAAGAAAAATTAAAAGACACCATAGGCAGAGGAATTTCTAAAAAAGATTTAATTGAAAAGAAAAATTCCCTTATAGATAATGAGCTTTTGAAGGATAACAAAAATGTTTCAAAATTCTTTGATTTAATGATTAATAAAACCAAACAAGATAACATTACTCTTGAAAATGTTGATAAAATTATTAAGTCGACAAATAATAAAAATTTCTTATTTTATATTTTATCAACAGGGATTTCAATTTTTGCTCTTGCTTATTTAATCCCGAAAATTCAATATTTTATAACCGAAAAATTAACGCATAAAAATAAATTCCCGGGGACAGAAAAATACTAATTTAAAATATTAATTAAAAATAAGAAACAAAATAAAAGCAAAGTAAAATAACCCGTTTAAAAAAAGCATTTTAGCGCTTACTTTTTTGCATAATAAAATACCGATAACAAAAATTAAAGAACAAATTATTGTTAAAACAACTCCCCAAATAAACGCAGGGTCATATCTGAAAGGAGTGAATAAAATTCCGATAGACATCGGAATAATTGCTTGAAAAACAATCGCTCCTTGGATATTAAAAAGCGCAAGGTCATCTTTTGAATGTTTTACCCAGATTAAACTATTAATGCACTCGGGTAATTCGGTTGCAAAGGGAGTAATAATCAAACTTAAAATAACGGGATAAACATTTAAAAGGTTAGAAAAATATTTTATTTCAACAACAAAATAATTAATTGATATTACAAGCAAAATTAAAGAAACAATAATTTGAAAAATAATAATGTAAAACTTATCCTTATTGAATAATTTTGCAAAAATTAATTTATCAATACACTCCTCGCAAAAATTCTGCTTTGATTTAATAAGAGTTCTGTAAATATATAAAATATAAAGGCAGATTAAATAAATTACGACAATATATTTAACGGTTCTGCCCGAAATAAAAAGTAAAGCCGTTGCGGGAATATAAGCGGAAAGAAAATATTTATAATCTCTTAAAACAAGCTTATGGTCAATATTTAAATCTAAAATTCTTCTTTTTTTGAACAAATATAGAATAATAATTTCCATACCGACTAAAAACATAGCCAAACAACAAAGCATAAAAGGAGAACCGATTATTCCCCCAAGGGCAATTTGTTCGCCTATTTGAGAATTATTTAAAAATATTTTAGAACCTAAAATTGCAACAACGGGAACAATTGTCTCAGGCAAAGTTGTTCCGATAACGGCTAAAATTGACCCTACTGCATTTGACCCTAATTTTAATCTTTTTCCGAGATGTTCGGTGGCATTTGTAAAAAAACAACAGCTTACAACTATTAACAACAGGTAGAATAATATTAAAATTGCATGTAATAAAAAAAGCATTTACTTTTATATACTTTCTGTTATTCTATAAACAATGGAAAGAGAAATTTTAAATTTAATAAATAACTCCTCTAATGTCTTAATCATAACACACATTAACCCCGATGGCGATACTTTGGGCTCATCAAGCGCACTTAGAAGTTATATCGGAGATAGAGCCGATATTTTAATTCAAATTGAAGATAATTTTAATTTTCCGTTGACATATAATTTTCTTCCTTATTTAAATGAAGCAGTTAATTTATCAACTCTAAAAGATGATTATGACCTTGTTATAGCGCTTGACTGCGCTTCGATAGACAGAATTTTGGATAAACCTCGAAAAATATTTGAAGCCTGCCGAAATACAATTGTAATCGACCACCACAAAACAAATAAGGGCTTTGGGAAAATAAATTATATCAAAGGCGGAATATCATCCACCGGAGAAGTTTTATTTGATTTATTCGAAAAATTAAATATCAAAATCACCTCTCAAATGGCAATTGGTTTATATAGCGCAATTTTAACGGATACGGGCTGTTTTAAATATGAATCTGCCACCCCTCATACTTTTGAAATAGCGCAAAAATTGTCGGAATTGGGAATAAATACCTCTGAAATTGCCGATTTATGCTACACAAATAAACCCAAAAACCTGATTTTATTCCAAAGTGAAGTTATAAATAACGCTCAATTTATTTTAAATGATAAAATTGCTTACACTTTAATAACAAAAGATATTATAGAAAAATACAGCGCAAAAGACGAATACACGGAAGGAATATGCGAAACTTTAAGGTCTGTCAGAAATGTTGAAATAGCTTTTGTTATAAAAGAAACCGATTTTGGTTCAAAAGTTTCAATAAGAACAAAAGAAATCGACGCTACTAAAATAAGCTCGGAATTTAACGGAGGAGGACATAAAAGAGCGTCAGGATGTACAATTAAAGAACCCGTTAACCGTGCGGCAGAAAAAATATTACAAGTTGCTAAAAGTTTATTGAATTAATTATGAAAAAGATATTAAAGGAATATTTAACAAATTTAATTGATAATATTATAAAAAACGACTACGCTAATGCGGCAGGCGAAATGGCTTACATGGAAACATTGGGGCTTTTTCCTTTTTTGTTATTTTTAATGGCGGTGTTTGGTTCGCTGGGTAAAACTTCCTTTGTGGATAAAATCTTAACGGGATTAAGCGCAATTGCCCCTCAAGGAGTAATTGATTTAATTACAAGCGTATTAAACGAAGCAAGCATTTTTAAAAGCGGAAGAATTATGGCTATAACGGGGTTTTTTATAACTTTATTTTTAGCTTCAAACGCTTTTGCCGTTATTATAAAAGGCTTAAATCGCGCAAGCAGTGTTGTTGAAAACCGAAGCTTTTTAAAAGTCAGATTTTTATCCGTTTTAATGGTTTTGGTTAACGCATTTTTTCTTTTTATATGTATAAATTTAATCGTTTTGGGAAAAGTAATTTTATATTTAATTACAATGTATATAGCAATTCCTCAGCATATTATAGATACAATTTTAATCACACGCTGGCCTGTTGCATTTTTGGTTTTATTTTTATTAACATTATTAAATTATTATGTTCTGCCCGCACGTGATTTTTCGGCAAAAAGAAAAAGTATTATTCCGGGGGCGTTATTTTTCTGCGTCTTTTGGTTAATCGGTTCTTGGGGATTTTCTCTTTATGTTAATGCGCTTGGAACTTATAACAGAGTTTACGGAACAATCGGAACTTTTGCGATTTTAATGGTCTGGTTATACTATTCTTCAATAATTTTTCTAATCGGGGGGCAGGTAAATTCTCAAACACTTAGAAAATTAATCATTCTGGACAAAGCAAAACATAAAACGGGAGAAGAATTATAAAAAAGCTTTTTTTATTTTTTAGTTTATTATTTTTGTTGTCTGATTTGGCACTTTGCGCTTCGTTGGATGAAAAAATCGGACAAATGCTGATTGTCGGTTTCGAGGGCGACAATATTCAATCAAACGGTTTTAAAAAAGTTTTAAAACAAGTTCAAAAAGGCGAGATTTCAGGCGTTATTTTATTTTCAAAAAATATCAAATCTAAAAAAGATTTAATTTTAATGAATGAAGCTTTATTAAAAACAAATAAAACCCCTTTTATATCAATAGATAATGAAGGGGGATACGTTCAAAGATATGATTATTATCCGATTTCAAGCGCCAAAAAAATATCAAAGCTAAATCTTAAAGAAGCGCAAAATATATATTCCAAAATGGCGGATGTTGAAAAAGAACTTAAAATAAACCTTAATTTTGCTCCTTGCGTTGATTTGGATTTAAATAAAAAATCCTTAATTTCACAAAAAGAAAGAAGCTACGGTTCTGATTATAAAATTGTTTCAAAATATGCTTCCGTTTTTATTTTTGAACATAATAAAAGAAATATAATAACCTCTCTAAAACACTTCCCCGGACACGGAAGCGCAACGGGCGACACTCATTTAGGTTTTGTTAATTCAACCGATACATTTATAAAAGATGAAATTGAACCTTATTTCGCACTTAAAGATTTTACTAATTTAAATACAGTTATGGTTTCTCATGTTTATAATTCAAATTTTGATAAAATTTATCCCGCTTCGTTATCTGAAAAAACAATTGATATGCTAATAAATGGCGTTGGTTTTAAGGGAGTAATTATTTCGGATGATTACGACATGAAAGCAATTAAGGATAATTATTCTCTAAAAGATACAATCACTCTTGCAATAAATTCGGGGATTAATATATTAATTTTTTCAAATAATATAAACAAAGAAAATAAAACCATAGTTAAAGATTTTCATAAAATTGTTAAAGAGCAGATAAAAAAGGGAAATATTGACCCTCAAAATATAGACAATTCCTATAAAAAAATTATAAAATTAAAGCAAAATCTACAATCTTGAACAATATTTTTATTTATTTTAAAATTAGCTTGTTCATATTATTTTAATAAGGAGTTTAAATATGAAAAAATCTGTATTGGATTTAGGCGATATCAAAGGAAAAAGAGCTCTTATGAGAGTTGATATTAATGTTCCTTTGGACGAAAATAAAAACGTAACGGATGATACGAGAATTCAAGCAATTTTGCCCACTTTAAAATTTCTAAAAGAAAAAGGAGCTAAAATAATCTTAATGGCACATTTAGGCAGACCGAAAGGAGAAAAAAATCTTGAATTTTCTCTTTTGCCCGTTGCTAAATATATGTCAAAATTATTAAATGAAGAAATTTTATTTGTTCCCGAAGTTGAAAATGCTTTTGATGCTTTGCAGGGTCTAAAGGACGGTCAAATTGCATTACTTGAAAATATAAGATTTTATAAAGCCGAAGAAGCAAAAGATGATGATATGACTTTTGCACAAACTTTAGCCAAACTCGGTGATTTTTACGTTAACGATGCTTTCGGAGCAGCTCACAGAAACCACACCTCGACTGCTAAACTTGCACGCATTTTAAAACCTGCCGTATCGGGTCTTTTAATGGAAAAAGAAATAAGATGCTTGTCTCAAGCACTGGATAACCCCACCCGTCCTTTTACGGCAGTTGTCGGCGGAGCTAAAGTTTCTTCTAAAATCGGGGTTTTGGAAAATCTTCTTGATAAAGTCGACAATATGATAATAGGCGGTGGAATGGCATATACCTTTGTTAAAGCAAGAGGAGGCAAAATAGGAAATTCGATTTGCGAAGATGACCAATTGGATACTGCCCGTGCAATTGAGAAAAAAGCTCAAGAAAAAGGTGTTAATTTAGTTCTTGCAACCGATGTTTTAGTTACAAATGATTTTTCGGGAAACGGCGAAAATAAAGTTGTAGACGTTAATAACATTCCTGACGGATTTGAAGGAGTTGATGCGG
>CANQAW010000065.1 GCA_947589525.1 Candidatus Gastranaerophilales bacterium | reverse complement strand
GTTGCTATGCTTCCTGCGTTTTATATTATTTTTTCAAATCAAACAGAGGTTTCTTTTTTGAACTTCAGTTTTGATTTGGGATATTTTTATCCGATTTTTGTCGTTTTTATGATGGTTGGTGCGTCAAATGCTCTGAATTTAACGGACGGGCTTGACGGGCTTGCTTCATCCTCATCTTTTATAGCATTTTTGGCTTGTGCAATAATTTGCTTCTTAAATAAAAATATAGATTTGGCAATAATTTCAATTTGCGCAAGCTGTGCTTGTTTAGGCTTTTTATACTTTAATAAAAAACCGGCTAAAATTTTTATGGGGGATACGGGTTCTTTAGCTTTAGGCGGATTATTGGCAACAATTGCCATAATGGGCAAATTTGAACTCTGGCTGATACCTGTTGCAATTGTTTTTATTTGCGAGACGTTATCCGTTATGATACAGGTTGCCAGTTTTAAATTAACGGGAAAAAGAGTTTTCAAAATGAGCCCCATTCATCATCATTTTGAATTATCAGGCTGGAGCGAAAATAAAATTGTTGTTGTGTTTTCTTTTATAACATTTATTTCTTGCTTATTGACGGTATTGTTATATTATTTTAAGGTATAAGTTATGAATATATATAATGTTGAAAATAAAAAAGTTTTAATAGTAGGTTTTTCCACTACGGGTACGGCGAGCGCAAAGTATTTGAAAAGCAAAGGCTTTGATGTTTATTTAACCGAGAAAAACCCTCTTGCACCTAAAAATAAAGACAAAGCTCAAGAGCTGGAAAAATTGGGAATAAAACTTGAATTTTCCGTTCACAGTGACGAATTTACGGACGGAGTTAATTTTGCAATTCTGAGCCCTTCGATACCCGAGGACTCCGAAATTATTCAAAAGCTTAAACAAAGAAATATCAGTTATTTTTCGGATATTGAATTTTGCTCCTTCTTTGACAGAGACAAAATGATAGCAATTACGGGTACTAACGGAAAAACTACAACAACAGCTTTAACTTCTTTTATACTTTCAAAAAAATTCAATGCTCCTTATTGCGGAAATATCGGGATTTCTCCCATAGAATATTTGGATAAGGGGGTTGATTATTATGTAATTGAGGCAAGCTCTTTTCAGCTTTTCTATTCCAAAGATTTCACTCCAAAAATCGGGGTATTTTGCAATTTGACGCCTGACCATATTTTATGGCATAAAACCCTTGACAACTATTTCAATGCTAAGGCGCAAATGTTTTATAATATGGATGAAAATTCATTCGCCGTTTTGAATTATGATGATGAAAGAGTGAAAAAAATAGGGTCGGAAACAAAGGCAAAAGTTTATTATTTTTCACTTAAAAAACAAAAAGATGTTGAAAATTTACTTTACCTGCAAGATAATAAAATCTTTTATAACGAAGAAGAAATAACGGACGTTAATAATCTTAATATCGTTGGAAATCACAACATTCAAAATGCGATGTGCGCCATAGCCTGCGCTTTAATAACGGGGATTGATACGGAAACCATAAGGCAAGCTCTTCGAGAATTCAGAGCAATTGAACACCGCCTTGAATTTGTAAGAACAATATCCGGAACCGATTACTATAACGACTCAAAAGCAACTAATCCCGAAGCTTCGATTGTTGCAATTAATTCTTTCCCCGATAAAAAAGTTGTATTAATTGCAGGCGGCAGAGATAAAAAGACACCGCTTGACGATTTTATCAAAGCAGTTCAAAAAAATATTTCAAAAGTTGTTTTAATCGGAGAAGCAACTCAGAGATTTAAAGATGAATTATCGAAAAAAGGCTATTTTCATATAGTAAACTCAAAAACACTTGAAGAAGCAATAGATATTGCAAGCTTGGACAGACCTGACGTAGTACTCCTGTCGCCCGCATGCGCAAGTTTCGACATGTTTGAAAGTTACGAAAAAAGAGGAGAAGCATTTAAAAATTATGTATTATCAAAAAAATAATAAAACCCGAGCTTCTCAAACAAATTCAACATACACTCAAGCGCCTCCCGATAACATTTTGGTTGTCGTTGTGGTTTTTATTGTGGTTTTCGGGCTGATGGCGGTGTTTTCGTCTTCTGCGCCTAAGTGTATTGCGCTTGGCGAAAATCCTTTTAACTATACTTTAAAACAGCTTATATGGTTAATTGCCGGAGTTCTGGGCGCTTGGTTTTTTTCAAATTTTGATTATAAAAAACTTAAGCCCTTTGCGGGAGTTCTCGGAATAACGGTTGTAGTATTGCTTGCGCTTGTGCAATTTTCTCCCTTGGGGGTCACGGTTAATGAAGCTAAGCGGTGGCTGGTTATCGGGCCTTTTCAGTTTCAGCCGTCGGAAATTGCGAAGCCTGCGTTAGTTTTATATTTTGCAACATTATTTTCAAAAGATTGTAAAATTATCGATTCAAAAAAATACCCCTTTTATTTTTTATTTGCAATAATGCTTCTTCTAATTTATAAACAGCCTAATTTGTCCATGATTATTTTACTTTTGGTAACTTCTCTTGCGATGTATTATGTAGCGGGCGGGTCGTCTAAAATTATTGCCGCACTGTTCGGTGTGGGGGCGCTTGGTGTTGCAACAACCATTCGTGATTATCAGCTGCAGAGAATTAAGGTATGGTGGAATCCCTTTTCGGATGCTTTGGGTGCGGGTTATAACATAATTCAATCGATGGTGGCCTTCTCTTCGGGGGGATTTTTCGGAGTCGGCTTCGGAAATTCAAAGCAAAAACTTTCTTGGCTTCCCGAGGGGCATACCGATTTTATATTTGCCGTAATCGGAGAAGAGTTTGGTTTTTTAGGATGCTTTTTTATGCTGTGTCTTTTCGGAGTGTTATTGCATCGGGGGATAATAATAGCTAAAAAATGCCCTGATATGTACGGAAAAATTCTTGCCGTAGGTATAATTTTTTCGATTTGTTTTCAAGCATTTACGAATATGTCCGTTGCAAGTTCGTTTGTTCCCGCAACGGGAATTCCCCTGCCTTTTGTAAGTTACGGAGGTTCGAGCCTGTTTGTTTCTTTGTGTATGGTCGGTGTTTTAATAAATATTTCAAAAAAAAGAATACAAAGGATAGTTCACTATGTCTAAAAATAAACAACCGATATATTTTATAACAGGCGGAGGCACAGGGGGGCATATTTATCCTGCGGTTTCAATTATTGAAGCTCTTCTGGCTTTCGGAATAAAAAAAGAGAATATATTTTATCTGGGAAATAAAAAAAATCTTGAATATGATATTGCAAATAAATCGGGATACAATTTTTTATCTTACGATATTAAAGGAATGCCGAGAAAATTTACCTTGGAATTCATATTTTGGTTTTTTAAACTTATAATCGCATCTTTTAAAGCATTTTTCTATGTTGTAAAATATAAACCTTCGGTTGTCTTTGCAACGGGGGGATATGTCTGCGCACCAATTTTATTTAATGCACTGTTTTTAAAAATTCCTTATATATTGCACGACAGCGATATTCAACCGGGGATTGTATCAAGATTTTTTGCGCCTTGCGCTAAATGTGTTACTTTGGCATTTGATGAAGCGCAAAAATTAATTAATTCAAAAAATATTACAGTTACCGGCAACCCCATAAGACAAGAATTTAAAACCATATCCAAAAAACAGGCAAGACAGGAATTATCTTTAACGGATGATTTTACCGTTTTAATTATGGGCGGGTCTTTAGGCGCTCAAACCATTAACAATTCCTGCTTTGAGTTATTAAAAAAATATGCGTTTAAATCCGGTTATAAAATTATCTGGCAAACGGGAAGGAAAAATTTTGATTTTGTTGTCAATAAAATTATTGAGCAATTCGAGGTTTTGCCTGATAATTTAGTCTTACAGCCTTATTTTGACAGGATGTATTTAACTTTATTATCAAGCGATATGGTAATATCAAGAGCAGGTTCATTAAGTTTATCAGAAATTTGCGCTTGTTCGCTTCCTTCGATTTTAATTCCTTATCCGTATGCAAGCCAAAATCATCAATATAAAAATGCTAAAAATTTATTCGATAAGCACGCTTGTCTTATTCTGGAAGATAAAGACTGCAATAATGAAAGTTTATTTAAATTGGCGGATAATTTAATTAATGATAAAAAGCTGTTATCGGATTTATCATATAACGCTTTCAAAAACGCCAAACTTAATGCAACTTCGGATATATTGGACTTAATAATTAAAGCTGTAAAATGATAAGCGAAAAAATTTTAAAAAGTGCGGATAAATTTCATATAAACCTCGGTATTCAAAGAGTTAAATTAATGCTGGCGCTTTTGGATAATCCCCAAAAAAAATACAAGATAATTCATGTGGCGGGAACTAACGGAAAAGGTTCGACATGTAAAATAATCAATGATATTTTAATTAAACACTTTGAAAATACGGATAAAAAAATCGGATTGTATACAAGTCCTCATTTGTTTTCATATTGCGAAAGAATAAAAATAAATAATATCGACATCAAGGAAAACATTTTTGACAGATTGATTTTTGATTTAGATAAATTTGCAAAGAAAAATAATATTTCACTGACCGAATTTGAATTGTTGACAACGACCGCACTTTATTATTTCTATATAAAAAAAGTTGATTACGTAATTTTAGAAACGGGACTCGGCGGAAGGTTGGATGCCACAAATACCGTTGAGCCGATTTTAGAGATAATTACAACAATTGATTTTGACCATGTGGACAGATTGGGTAATACCATAAATAAAATTGCTTTTGAGAAAGCGGGAATTATAAAACAAAATTCAAAAGTTATTGTTGCAAGAGATAATCAAGGTTTTGAAGTTATTGAAAAAGTTGCGTCTTCTAAAAATGCGCAAATTTTAAAACTCCCAAAACTTGAGCTAAAAGATAATTTTGTTATCTATAAAAACGAGAAAATAAAATTTAACTTGCACGGTTCTCATCAGATTAAAAATCTTGCGCTTGCGCTCTGCGCAATTGAAAATATAGGGTTTTCAATTGATATAAAAGAAATTAAATCCGCTTTAGAAAAAATTAAATGGAAATACAGGCTTGATTTTATTTCGCCTAATCTTCTTTTAGATTGTGCGCATAATCCTTCGGGCATAAGAACTTTGGTTAAATATCTTGAAAATATTTCCCAAGAAAAAAATATAGTTTTCGGTTGTTTGAAAACAAAAGATTATAATACAATGTCGGATTTACTTTTAAGTGTTAAAAATATAAAAAATTATTATTTTTTTGAATTTGATTATCCGAATGCTTTAAAATTTGATGAATTGGATATGAGATATAAAAATATTTTCAAAAAAATTGAAAAATCAGATATTGAAAAAATTATAAAAGACAAAAATTTAACCGTTATCACAGGTTCGATTTATATGCTTGGCAGTTTATTTGAAGAAAGAAAAATTGACTGGGAAGATATTTTTTGATACTATTTTTCTTATGAATTTCTTATCAAAATATTTTGAAACAAAAATTGAAAAAGAGCATCTTATTGTAACTTCGAAAATTCTCGGGGGTAAGTCCGTAAGAATCGGACTTTACCATTTGCCGAGGAAAAAAATTCCCGCAGTTGTTATCTATGACCCCGGCGGTTTTGGTGATTATATAGTTGCCAGACCCTTTTTTAAATATTTAAAAGAATATTATAAAAATTATAAAATTATATTTCTTTGCAAAGATTGGTTTAGCGATTTTTCCAAAATCTATGACCAAAATGTCATTGATATAGTTATTCCTCTTAATGTGGTTGAATTTAAATCAAATAAAGCTTATCGTAAAAACTTAATTAAATATATTAATGCGACATACAAAATTAAAAACGTAATTCCTCTTGCATCTTTTGGTCTTGGTGCGGGCGGTTTATTGAAATACAGATTAACAATTGCGAAAAAATTAAATTCAAAAGAAAAAACAATTTTCTACAAGAAACATAAAGAAACTAAAGACAGAAGATTAAATATTTTTAACCGAAAAATTGAAATAGAAAAAGGGTTATTTTATACCGAAGTATACAGAAGAATGTTTGAATATCTTACAAAAATTAAAATCCCAAAAGATATTTCGGTTAAAATTCCGCTTGATTGTAAAAAAGAAAGAAAACACATAGGAGTTCAATTAAGAGCAAGCACCGAATGGAAAAGCTACCCTGTTTCCAAGTGGCTTGTTATATTAAAACACATATTAAAAGTCACGGACGAAGATACTAAATTAATATTTTTAGGCGGAAGGGAAGATTGCCCTTATGTAAGTGAAGTTATAAGCAAATTAAATTGTCCGAATCGCTGTGTTGATTTTTCAAATAATGTTGTGCCGAGCACTCTGCCTTTGATTATGTCTGAATTTAAATTATATTTATCATTGGATACAGGTAATACCCATCTTGCCCATGCGCTTGATTGCCCTACTCTTGCGCTTTTTGGCGGTCATTATTATAAAACGGTTTTCCCTTATGAAAATTCAAGTATTGAATATATCTGCTCCCCGAGGTTTTATGAAATTATAAACGGAAATGACGAAGAAAAAATAAAAGAATTATCAAAAGGCGATACCTGCGGCTGTCTTGTGAAAGATATTGACCCTTACAGCGTAATTGAATTGGCAGATAAAAAATTAAATTCCGTTTTGACAAAAAATTAGTTATTTTTACACTTGCAGTTTTGACTTGCTTTTCCGAAAAATAATCTTAAGCCTCCAAATCTTTCTTTCATTGTGCAATTAATGGAATTTGTTATTCCGTCAACATTTTCACTAATTCCTTCAACATTTTTCATGGTTTGAGATAAATTTCTTGTTGCGCAGTCTATATTTCTTGTTATATTTTTTAAATTTTTTGAAGCTTGCTCAATGTTTTTCATTGTTTTATCAAGTGTTTTTTGGTCGACCGTAGAGCTTATGTTGACCGAAGCTCTTGTAAGGTGTCCCGTTGCCTGCGAGAGATTTCTTGTTGATAAAGTTATAAAACTTTCGTTATTTTTAAACGTTGTTCGAATATCCCTTAAAAGCCCGTGCGTTTCTTTGACGGTGTCATTAAAATTTACCAAAATGTCTCCCAAGGTAACGATAATTAAATCAAAAGAACCGTTCTCCGCTTGTTTTTCAAGAATTGAATTAAAAGACATGTTTGTTTTACCTTCAATTACATTTCCTTCTTTCAGTTTTTTATCGGAAGGATTTTCGGGTAATATTAATTCGCCGTATGTTAAGCTTTTTTCGTAGTTTCTAATTTGAAGGTAAACATTTTGAGGAAAATTTATCTTTTCGGGAAAAAGAGTAATTTTCATAATTGTAGAAGTAAAGTCATCCTTCGGCTCGATTTTTGTAATTTTTCCTATTTTAAAACCCTTAAAATAAACGGGCATTTTTTTTGAAAAAGGCGCAAGTTCGCTAAACTGAGCTTTAATGTGAGTTTGTTTTGAAGTGTGAATTACATGTAAAATCAAAAACACTAAAGCAGGTATAATTAAAATAAGCACTACGGATGTAATTATTTGTAATAATAATTTCATTTTAATATAATGAAATGCAAATTAAAATGAAACATTACTCAAAGGAGTATATTTATAAATACTTTTTGTAAAATTCTTCAATCTTATCAAAAGGAATTTTTTCCAAATTATCGTATAAATCAACGTGATTTGCGTCTTTTATAATCAAAAGCTCTTTATTATCCCCTTTTAATTTTTTAAAAGCATCTTCGCCGAAATATCTGCTGTGTGCTTTTTCACCGTGGACAATTAAAACAGCGCTTTTAATCTCGGGCGCATATTGTAAAATCGGCTGATTGATTAAAGACAAGGATGATGTCATATTCCATTTGCCGTTTGAATTAATTGAGCGAGGATGGAAGCCCCTTTTTGTCTTATAATATCCCCAATAATCTTGTACAAATTGAGGTTCTTCGCCTGTTAATTTTTCAGGCAAGCCGTCTGCACCTTTATAGCTGCCTGTTTTAAAATCAAGCGTTCTTTGCTCATTTAAGGCTTTTTTCATTTCATAACGAGCATTTTCATCCGTTGTGTCGTTATAGCCAAATGCGCTCACTCTTGTCATATCATACATAGTAGAAGCTACTGTAGCTTTAATTCTTGTATCTATTGCAGCAGTATTTAGCGCAAACCCTCCAAAACCGCAGATACCTAAAATTCCTATTTTTTCAGGGTCAACATTTTTATAATTAATTAAATAATCAACAGCGGCGGAAAAATCTTCGCTATTTATATCAGGGCTTGCAACGTGTCTTGGAGTACCCGAGCTTTCTCCTGTGTAAGAAGGGTCAAAAGCTAAAGTTATAAAACCACGCTCAGCCAATGTTTGAGCGTATAATCCGCTTGCCTGTTCTTTTACGGCACCAAAAGGGCCTGAAATTGCAATCGCAGGTAATTTAGCATCTTTTTCCATATTTTTTGGAATATATAAATCGCCAACAAGAGTTATTCCGAACCTGTTTTTAAATTCTACTTTTTTAACCTCAACTTTTTGAGATTTAGTGAATACTTTATCCCAATTATTGCTATTTTTTGCTTCGCTCATAAGATTACCTCCTAT
>CANQAW010000064.1 GCA_947589525.1 Candidatus Gastranaerophilales bacterium | reverse complement strand
TTAGTTTATGAACTTATTGAATTGGCGAAAAAATTGGTTGACGAAGCACAAATTAAAAAACCAAGAGATGATTTCGGTTTTGATGTTGAAATTCCTTTTGATTCTAACGTAAAGAAAGAAAAACCCGTTCAACACGCTATTATGGTTAAAGCATCAGAATCTGATGATGACGGATTGGTAGGATAAATTAATACAGAAGTCCATGGAACAACTTCAACAAACCATTGATTTTATAAATTCAAAAATAAGTAATTTTAAACCTAAAATCGCAGTTATTCTCGGTTCGGGGCTTGGTTGTTTCTGCGATAATTTACAAGGGATAAGCTTAAAATATTGTGAAATCCCACAGCGGTGAGTTTTTGTTTTGCGAAATTGAAGGCAAGGACTGTATTATAGCGAAGGGCAGACTTCATTATTATGAAGGCTATTCAATGCAAGAAGTGACCTATCCGATTAGAATTTTTAAACAGCTCGGAGTTGAATATCTTTTTATAACTAATGCTGCAGGAGCAACAAATAAAAACTATAATATCGGCGATATTATGATGCTTGAGGACCATATTAATTTTATGGGGACAAATCCTTTAATAGGCAGACATGATAAACAAGGAGACAGGTTTCCTTCAATGAATGATGTTTACAGTCAGGAATTGCAAAATTTGGCTTTAAATTGTGCTTGTGATATAAATCTTGATTTAATCAAAGGAGTTTATCTTGCAGTAACGGGACCAAGCTACGAAACAAAAGCCGAAATTAAAGCTTTCAGGACATTAGGCGCTGATGCGGTCGGAATGTCAAGTGTTCCCGAAGCAATTGTTGCTTCATATTTAAAAATGAAAATAGCAGGTTTTAGCCTTATTACAAATTATGCAACGGGAGTTTCGGCCAAAATGCCTAATCATGCCGAAGTTTTAGAAATAGGGCAAAAATCGGGACAAAAACTTGCCGATTTAATTAAGCGAATGATATATAAATTGGAATAATTATGCGCCTGTAGCTTAAGTGAATAAAGCATTGGTCTCCGAAGCCAAAGAGTGTGGGTTTGAATCCCATCGGGCGCAGTGAAAATAACGGAAAACATAATAATGTCTAAATTGTCGAGATTTATAAGAGAAAAAGTAATTAAACACTATCGTATAAAAGGGAAAAACAACAGAATTTTTCTGAAAGAAAACGGTCATCTGAAACCTTTGACAGGAAGATTAAAGGGGCTGGATATTGAAATAGTCGGAAATGATAATAAAATAATAATTGAAAAACCGACAAGATTTGATGATACAAGCATACGTTTGACGGGAAGTAATGCTTTATTTGAAATTAAAAAAACAAAATATGAAATCCTGCATACGTTTTTTGCAATCGGTTCAAAAGGTGCAAGAGTCTTTATTGACGAGGATTTCTCCTGTGCGGGAGCGAAATTTTACCTTGGGGGGGGGGATTTTAGCAGTTTGACAATCGGCAAAGATTGTATGTTTTCAGATAACATTATTATTATGAACAGTGATTCTCATGCGGTGCTGGATAACAAAACAAGAAAAATTATAAATAATGATACGATTAATATGACAATCGGAAATCACGTTTGGCTTGGCAGACGGGTTACCGTTTTAAAAAGAGCGAAAATACCTTCAAATACAATTGTCGGCTTAAATTCATTTGTTATAGGACAATTCAATAAAGAAAATACGGTAATTGCGGGAAATCCCGCTAAAGTTGTTAAAGAAGAGATAGATTGGCAAAGATAATTAAAATTTCCAGTAAATATTTTCTTTAATTATTCTTGCGGGGTAACCTGCTATAATTGAATTTTCTTTTTCAAAAGGATGAAGAATATAAGAATTCATCCCAACAATATATCCTGAAGGAATTTTTACTCTTTTGTTTATTGTAACCTTTCTTCCTATCCATACGTGGTCTTCGATTACAAGGTGATAAGGAGTTTCATTTATATGTTCATCAGTTGTTTTATCAAAGATTTTATGTCCGTGTCGTGATTTATAATTGTAACGCTGTCTGAGATAATACGGGTTATCTCTTGTTTTTGTTTTTTCTTTTAAAAACTTTTGAGACAGAGTATTTTTATATACGCTTCTATAATATGCAGATTTTTTTAATTATAAAAATACTAAATTCGATAAAATCTTAGTATTTATGTTTATTAATAATCTGCGCAAGTTCGGGGTATTCGTAAGGGTCTAAGATAAGTTCCGTTAAACACATTTTTTTGTTATCAAAACTTTCAATTTTTTCCAAGATTTCATCTAATTCTTTATTTGTTTTAACTTTAGCGCTGAAACATTCTCCTGCAAATACTTCAGGCAGTTTTGAATAGTTCCAATCGGCTATATCGTTATATTTTGCCTGATAATCCCCGCAAAGAAGCCTTTCTACCGTGTAGCCTTTGTTATTTATTATAAAAATTACAGGGTTTACTTTATATCTCATCATTGCGGAAATTTCCTGCGCAGTGAGTTGAAAAGAACCGTCCCCCGTGATTAAAATTGTTCTTCTTTTTCTATCGGCAATTGAACACCCGAATGCGCAAGGCGTTGCCCACCCTATTGAACCCCAGAGCATTTGATTGTGAATGTCTATATTTTGCGGTAATTTCATCGGCATTGTACCGAAAGAAGTAAGCCCTACTTCGTTTATAAAGGTATCATTTTCTTTTAAAAATTTTTCTAAACGAGGGTATAGATATTCATAATTTAATTTTTCATCATCTGCTTTTTTCAATTCTTTGTATATAAAATCACGTTCAAAATTTTCTTTTGATTTGTAATTGGTTTTATTTATAAGTTCTTTTATAACGTCTTTAATTAAAATATTATTGTATTTTTTGCCTCTGATTTTAACAAAGTCAGCGTTTATTGCGATAATATCATTAATATTAAATTTAAAATCAAAGCCTTGCGTGTTTAAATCAGAAATTACTCCTCCGAAACAAATAATGCAATCTGATGAATTAACAAGGTTATAGGCTTTTGCGTTTGCTTTACTTCCAACGTAGCAACCCAAAAAATTAGGAGTATTTGTATTTATAACATCAATTCCTCGAATAAAACAGGTGCTTGGAATTTTTGTTTTACATAGAAAATCATTAACTTCTTTTCTTGCTTCAAATCTGTGAGCTAAAATATCTGCTATAACGCAGGGTGATTTTGATTTTTCAATTTCTTCAATTATTTTATCGACTGCTTTATTTAAAATTTGTTTATCGGATGAGGGATGTTTAATTTCGTTATTTATATCTTCAATTTCAGAGATTGCAACATCTTGAGGAATTGCGATATAGACAGGCTTTTTTGTTTTAACCATTGTATTAATTAACCTGTCTATTTCGGATTTTGCATTTTTGAAATCTAAAAAAGCACAAGCCTCAACAACGTTTTTATAACAGTTATAGAAAGCTTTGTAATTATTTGGAAGGCTGTGGTGTAAAAGAGTGTTATTTTTGATAAATTTTGTTTCGGGAACACCCGCTATCATCATCACGGGAACATTTTCGGCGTAACTTCCCGAAATAGCATTGATTGCGGACAATTCTCCTACACCGAATGTTGTTACTATTGCGCCGTAGCCTTTTTGTCTTGCGTAACCGTCAGCGCAGTATGCGCCGTTTAGTTCGTTTGTTGAACCTATCCAATTTACATTTTGGTTTTTTTCAATAGTTTCAACTATTTCAAAATTATAATCCCCGGGAAGCCCGAAAATTTCCGTAATATCGAGCTTTCCCAGTTGTTTAATCAAATAAGATGCGATTGTTATTTTTGTCATTGTTAATGCTTTCAGATATTTTAGGCGTTAAGAGCTTTTTTAACTTCTTTTTTGTATTTTTCAACGTTAGGCTGTAAAACTTCATCCAAAGCGATATCGGAAGGTGTGAAGTTTGCTTTTTGAGCTCTTAAAATCCAGCCTGTGTAAAGTGTTTCAAAATGCTTTAATTCAATAAATCTTGCAATTGATTTCATTGATAAATCTTCCAAAACAATTTTAGAAACAGGATGCTGTGCGCTATAGGCGCTTATTACGCCTGTCATAACAGCGTTTAGAACTTTATCCGATGATTTTACATAAACAAAAGTAAAGAATGAATCATTGTTATTAATGTCTAAATCGGCTTCGGCGTTATAGTGAAGATATCCGGGGCCTACGTTTGTATCCGTTGAAATTCTTGATTTTAGGGATTCATTTTTAAGTTGTTTTTCCCATAAAGTTGTTCCGAAAAATTCATCTCCGAAATATTCAACAAAGTGTTTATTTTTGCCCATATTTTTTGCTTTGATATTAAATTTTGCAAGTTGAAGAGCTTCATTTTGTTCGATATCAGGGTTTAAAAATTCTTTTTGCGCTTCCAGAGAGGAATTTAAAAGTTCTATGACATCTTCTTTTGAAATTCCCAAAAATAAAAGCGTAAATATTGTAGCATCATCAAAAATTGAAAATCTTCCGCCGACATCATCATGAACAAAACCCGAAAGTTTAATTTCGCCCGAATCAACAATTCTTCTTAACGCTGATTTTTCGGAATTCTTATCCGTCATTGCAACGAAATTCTCTGAAGTATCTTTCGAATTAAGGTGTTTTTCGAGCACTTCTTTTGTTTTTTGGTAGCCTACCGTTGTTTCAAGCGTTCCGCCCGATTTTGAAACAACTAAAAACAAGGTTTTATCCAAATTCAGAGTTTTTATAAATCTGTCAAAACTTAATGGTTCAACAGAAGAAAAGAAATGAACGTGTTTTTCAATTCCCAAAAGTTTTGTTATGTTTTCGGTTGTGTGGCGAGAACCGCCGATACCTAAAATTGCAAGGTCTGTATATTTATCTTGTTTTGCGCTTTTTACAAGAGCTTCCATGTTATCAAGGTTTTGAAGTTCAATATTTTGTAAAACTTCAATCCAATTTAGAAATTGACCCTGCTTTCCGGCACGAGATTTAATATCTTCGACTGCTTTTTGAGATAATTCTTTAAAAGCACCGCAGCAGCATTTTTTTACAACTTCAACAGTAGCATTTGTCATTATATTTCTCCCCTTTTGCTTATTATATTTCTATAATGAAGCAAAAATGTTAAAAATACAAGTTAAAAACTAATGTTTATTATTTGAGTCCGCTTTGGAAACATTCTTTTTATTTTCCGCAATAATTTTTTCCAAACTTCCCTGAGGGTCAGAGGTGATTTTATCTATTTCATCGCAGCGGTCTTTTATTGCTCTTAAAATATTAAAATCAAGCTCTATCGGGATTTTGCCTTCAAGATTGCACTCTTTTATTGTGGGAAGTAAATCTTTTTGGGTTTCTTCTATGGTTAAGCCGTTTTTCTTTCTTTGGATAATATAAGCTTCTTTTGTGTATCTGTTAAAAGCTTCAACTAATTCTTTGTTTCCGTAATTATAGTATTTTAGAAAATGATTTCTGAAAGCTTCGTAGCTTTTACTTCCGCCGTTTATATTCTTTTTGCTTTTTAATTTATAACAAAAATCTTCAACTTCTTTAAGGGCAAGTACATCTTTGCCTAAAATTTGTATTTCGCCAAAATAATTATCCTGACTTGTCGTATAGCGGTTTGCGTCAGATAAGTCTATATCGAGATGCAGAGCCATGTATCCCGTGCTTTTATTTTTTTTGTCTATTTTAATTTTGGATTCATTTGGCGATTTTGAATTATTAACGGCAGTTTCAAGCTCTTTTAATTTTTGGGAGCTGAAATATTGCAAATCCTGACTAAGTCCGCTTGGAGAATAGTTTTCAATACCTATTATTTTTAATTTTCCTTCTTTTACGGCTTGTATTATTTTATCAAGCACAACATCTCCGTTAAATTGTTCCGCATTTTTAAGAATAATTCTTGCGCCTATAATATCCCTTATTCTGGTTTTGATTGATTGATATTTTTTGATATTAAAGAAATTGGGCTCTTCATTATCAAATTCATTTTCAAAAACTTCCGTAGTTTTTTCTCTGATGCTTTCCGCACTTTTGACTCTTTGGTCAACTTGTGCAACAACTTTGGCTAAATTTTTATCCGTTTGCGTGTTTATATACTGAGACAAAACTTTGCCTAAATCCCCGGAAGCTCTTTGTGCATTTTGCGATAATATCCTGCATTGCTCAAGATTATCAATTGCATTTAACAAAGCACGATTTAATGTGTTGCCGAAGCTTATTGTATCTTGCTTTAAAAAAGCAGGCTTTGAGTTGTTTAAATTTGAATTATTTAAATTTGTTCTTTGAAAATTTCTTATGGTATTATTTTTAAAACTAAAATACGGGTTTATTGTAAGCATATTTGTTTTCCTTTATGTGACTATTGTTAAAAACCCGTCAAAAAAAATTTTTGCCGTAATTTTTACAATTATATACAACTTATGGACAAAATTTTTAAATTATTGCAAAATAAATTTATGGGTAAATGTAAAAAAAGAACTCTTACAAAAAGCGACAGCGGTTATTTTATGACAAGAGAATCCGCAGTCAATGAAATTTTTAATTTAATTATTAATACCAAAAAGAAAAAAAATGCTTCAAATTATAAAGATGCCGTAAAAATGATAAGCCTTTTCGGAATAACCGCAGAAGAGTTATCGGAAGCAGGTGTTCCTTATGAAAATTTAAAGGCGCTGGGTACGAATATAAGCTAAGCAATAAATTCTTTTCTTGGCGTATTTCCTTTATATCTGCTTGTCATACCCGTATATTTATTTGTTGTTTTGATGTATTTGTTTTCAGTGCTAATTTCAGGCGGTTGTGCGATTTCTTGAGTATTTGAAACGGGCGCTTCTTGAACTTGTTCGTTTTCAACAATTTCTTGCGTATTTGAAACCGGTTCTTCTTGAGCTTGTTTATTTTCAACAATTTCTTGCTTTGTTTGAACAGGTTTTTGATTATTTTCTTTTTTATCAAATATTTTGCTTATTATTTTCATGGAAAAGAAACTTCCTATAACATCGCCCATTGTTCCGCCGACAACGCTTCCCAAAGGTCCGAATATCATTCCTGCAGTTGTTCCTATGGCTCTTCCGATTGCGGAGAAGCCTGCATTTGAAATAAAATCGGCACCCGTTCTTACAATTACTTTTGCGGTTGTTTTAATTCCTTCAAAAAATCCTTTTTCTCTAAAAGCGGGAATTACTTCCTGTGTAATTCTAGGAACTGCACCAATAATAGTTATTCCAAGGACAAATTTATTTTTAAGTTCAGCTTTGAATAATGTTTTTGTATCTTGTAAAAGACCTTTGTTTGAAGCGTATTTAATCGCTGTTTCCGCAATGTCTTTTCCGCTTTCAAGGTTTTTTGTTGCGCTGTCAAATGCGTCTTTAGCTTTTTTTGCATTATCGATTGCTTCCTGAGAAGCACCTCGTTTTGCGGCTTTTCTTGCAAGTTTTTTATATGCGGAATCTAAGTCTTTATATTTTTCGTAATTTGAAGCGGTTTTTAAACTTTTTGTAAAGACATCACCTGAAGCATTTTGACCGTATGCTCTTAAAACTTTATTATAATTTTTTGTTGCATCAAGTGCTTTTCTAATTCCTCTGTTTCGAACCACGGAGCCTGTAGTTCCGCTAATTGTCGTAATACCTGCGGAAAAAGCCAGTGAACCTCCAAGTCCGCTTGTTAAAGATGTGTTTTCTATCGGTTGTCCTATTGCTTCGTTTGACATTAAAACTCATAACTCCTTACTTAATAATAAAGTTTATTTATTTTAAAAAATTGCCAAAATTATAAATTTTTTTTATCATTTATTTATGAATTATGATTTAAAACATTTCGCTTACATTGGTGACTGTGTTTGGGAGTTGTTTATTCGGGAAAAAATTATAAAAAAAACAAAAATTCTGCAAAAAATGCACTCCCTTACAACATCTTTTGTTAATGCGCAATCTCAGGCAAATATTTTAGATGTGATATCGGATATATTGACTGAAGAAGAACTTGAAATTCAAAGAAGAGGACGAAATTTAAAAATTTCAATAAATAAAAAGTCTAATCCTAAAATACATTCCCTTGCAACTTCTTTTGAAGTATTAATAGGATATTGGTATATGGAAAATAAAGAAAGATTAAAACAGGTTTTTTCGGTAATTGAAGAAAGAATAAAAATTTAAATGGAAACTCAGGAAAACATAAAAGAAGAATTTATTTCAACGCTATCGCACGAAATTCGAACGCCATTAACCAGCATTAAGGGATTTTGCCAGACAATGCTTACATCTTGGGAATTGATAGACGACAATAAAAAGAAAGAATTTTTAAATATTATTCTGGGACAGTCTCAAAGACTTATTAATTTGGTTGAAAATGTGCTAAACGTTGCTAAATTGGATTCGAATTCTTCTAATTTAATTTTGGCTAAAACCGATATTAATCGGCTGTTAAAAGCTTCAATAGATATGGTAAAAGTAAACAGAAGCGATTTTAATTTTTTGCTTGAGCTGAAGCCCGACGTTTATTCGCTGTCTGATAACGACAAAACTCAGCAGGTGTTTATTAATATTTTGGATAATGCGATAAAATATTCAAATAATTCCAAAACAATTGAATATT